>SKKR01000579.1 GCA_007123655.1 Thermomicrobiaceae bacterium | reverse complement strand
CATGTTTGGAACTTCGAGCAGAAGTGCCTGAAGTCGCTCGTCGACCCGCTTGACCTCCTCGTCGAGCCCGGAGATCTCATCTCCGAGCTGGCGCATCTCCGCGATCTTCTGGTCCCGCTCCCCGCCGGGGGCCGCGGCACTGATTTCCTTCGAGCCCGCGTTGCGCTTTGCCTTGAGGTCTTCAACGCGGGTCAGCAGTGAGCGCCGTTGTTCGTCGAGGTGAAGGATATTGTCAATCGGCGCGTCGACGTTCAGCCGACGCAGTGCGTCGCGGACCGTATCGGGTTGCTCCCGGATCAACCGGAGATCGAGCATGCGGGTTTCTCCTCCCGAGCAGTGCATTCAGAATGACGCGGGCGCCGCCCGCCCGATTGTAGGCCGAGCACAGTCTGCGCGCCAGTGAGCGGCCCGGATAGCGGTTATGAACGAGGGACGTCTGCCGTCGGCGCGAAATCGGGGATGAACTTCAGCCAGTCGTCGTTTACCCGCTTGTTCACCGAGCGCTGGATGGGGTAGTACCGACTGGCCCGTGGCTCCACCGGCGTGTTCGCAAGCTTGAGTTTCGCTTCTTCGATCGTCTTGCCACCCTTGCGGTGGTTGCACTGGCGGCAGGCGCTCACAAGGTTTTCCCAGGTGTGCGGCCCGCCTTTGGAGCGAGGCACGACATGATCGAGGGTCAGATCTCTGGTCTGAACGCCGCAGTACTGGCAGGTGAAGTTATCCCGGATGAATACCTCCCGGCGGCAGAGCTTCACCCTGGGATATGGACGCTTGATCATGTACACCAGCCGGATGACAGACGGAGCGTCGAACAAGTCCGCCGCGGAGCTGATCATCAGGTCGTACTCTTCAAGGACTTCGGCTTTCCCGTTGAGGACCAGGACGATTGCCCGGCGGATGTGGCATACATTAAGGGGTTCGTAGTTGGAGTTCAACAGGAGCACAGGGTGATGGCCATTCAGTTTGTGATGGCCATTGCCGTTATGTTGATGTACGGGGCCTGTGTCGTCCACCTTCGTCCCGAGCCTTCCGCTGCAGAAAGCGTGATTGTGGCCACGTTCACAGAGGAATGATAGCAACGAAGCTGCCGAGGCAACAACGCGTCGCCAGCCGGTCGACGGGTTTAGCGCCGGTTCCGGCGTCCGGACGGCATGAAGAACCCCGGCAGCCCGCGGGCCGCCGGGGTTCACGGTTTACCGCGTTGATCCGCTAGGGCAGATCGATCCGCAGCACGTGCGCGTTCGGTGTCACGGCGAGGTTGACAACATAGATCTCGCCGTCCGCCCCGACCTGAATCCCGGTCGCGAACGCCATCCCCTGGAACATGTACTCCGTCTGGTTCCCGTCCGAATCGATTTTAACGATCCGGCTCGCGAGCGTGGACGGATCCTCCGGATCGGCGTTCAGAAGCCCGCCTGCCAGGATCTCGACCACCCAGAGGTTGCCGTCGGCATCGAACGTCAGATCTCCCAGATTGGTGAACCCTTCCGCGTAGACGGAAACGTCACCGTCCGGCGTGATCTGATGGATGTTTGCGCCTCCGACCGGGAACGGGAAGCCGGTCAGTTCGCTGACGTAGTAGTTGCCGTCCGGGCCGACCGCGACGTTGGTCGGGACCGACTCCATCGGGATCACCGGCGCCTCGATGAACGGCGGCGGCTCAACCATGCGCGTCTCGAGAACGGCGACGGTCTCAACGTCGCCATCCCAGGCGATTCCGTACGGATTGGTGTCGAGTTCAGTACCGTCCGGATTCTCAACTTCTTCGTGCTCGGCGAGGTCTGCAACGATGTGCGCATTGCCTTCATCGTCGACGTGAATGACCGTGGCGAGCATAGCGCCGTCGTCGCCGAGTTCAGCGCGCGCGGCTGGTGGCGCCCCCATGCCAACGACGGCGTAGATGTTGCCTTCGTCATCGACGGCGATGTCGTGAACACCGATGCCTTCGCCTGTCTCTTCGACGAGGGAGGCGATGCCCTCGGCGATCCGGTTCTGCCCCGCGTCATCGAGAAGCGTGATAGCGCCGGACATGCCCAGGCAACCTTCGTCGCCGGTCGCAAGCGTGATGCAGGGACCGTCACCGCCGGATCCCGCCTCGGCGATGTAGAGGCCGGCGTCAGTCGCCAGAATGCCACGCGGGTGAACCAGGTCACCGGCAACAACGGTCAGTTCCGGCTGCGGTTCGGGTTCAGGTTCCGGGACGTCGGCTGCCAACGTCTCAGAGCCCAGGAGTCCGAGCAGGACGTCATGTCGCTCGGGCCAGACGCTCGGCTGATACTCCATGCGCTGACGCTGGAAGTACTGGACCAGCATGCCGTCTTCATCTTCGAACGCTTCCGAGATCGGATATCCGAATACCGGAAGGCCGCCGGACATCTGCCATCGCTCGAGGAACTGATCGCAGACATTGTGGCCGGTTGCGGCGAAGTAGGCGCAATCGCCGATTGCCTCGTCAGCCGGCTGGAACGGCGCCTGATCCCGAATGCCCGCGGTCAGTTCCGCGCCGAGCAGCCCCTGCAGGACATCGAACCGCTCCGGCCAGACACCAGGCTGGTGCTCCAGGCGAGCACGCTGGAAGTACTGAACCATCATGCCGTCTTCTTCGAACGCGTCGGTTATCGGATAACCGAAGATCTCCAGTCCCCCGTACGTGTGCCAGTAATCGAGGAAAACCGAGCAGACTTCGTAGCCAGTGGCTTCGAAGGTCTCGCAATGGTCCCCGTTTGCCCAATCCGCAAATGGGTCGTCACTTGTCTCGCTTGCGGCGGCTGGCGCCAGCGACGCAACAAGTAGCCCGAGGGCCAGAATCAGAGCCCTGCGCATGGCATCTCCCTTCCCACACTTGAATTTGCCCTGCTCTCGAGCGCCGCTCGCTCGAAAGCGCTCACTGTCTGAGATCTCAACCGGTATCGCGAACATCCCGAATTCGCCCTGGCGAGTCTCTACGCGCATAGTAGTCCTCGGCAGACAACTTGTCAATACTCTGACACGGTGACAGGGAGATGACAAACGCGCATGGCAAGAATGCAGTGCTGGCGGCTGGAATGCCAGCCAGCGCCATAGCGTCGGGACGGTTGGACGGTGTCTGAGACAGGTCTGGAAGTCAGGCGGGCCTCGCCGGACGCGGTCAGGCCCGAGCGAATCCGTCGGGAACCGTCCAGGCTGCATGCTGAGAGCGTCGGTGTTCGCGAATATCTCGGCGCGCTGGTGACGTTCGTGGACCTAATCCGCTACAGCGACCTGTACCGGAAGGACCGATCGCAAGGCGTGGCCGGTGTACGAATGGTCGACCGTTGCGACCTGCTCCGGCGTGCCGGTGGCGACCACGCGCCCGCCGCCGTTGCCGCCCTCGGGTCCAAGGTCGATCAGCCAGTCCGCGCTCTTGATCACGTCCAGGTTGTGTTCGATGACGATGACGGTGTTGCCGTTGTCGGTCAACCGCTGCAGGACGCCCAGCAGCTTCTCGATGTCGGCGAAGTGCAGGCCTGTGGTCGGCTCGTCCAGAATATAGAGCGTTTTGCCGGTTGCGCGCCGGCTCAGTTCCGCACTGAGCTTGATGCGCTGGGCTTCCCCGCCGGAAAGCGTCGTCGCGGGCTGGCCGAGCTTGATGTAGCCAAGCCCGACATCGAACAGTGTCTGCATCTTGTTGCGAATCTTGGGGATGTTCTCGAAGAACGCCAGCGCTTCCTCAACGGTCATCTCCAGCACGTCGGCGATGTTCCGGTCGCGGTAGGTGATCTGCAGCGCCTCTTCGTTGTACCGGCGACCGCGGCACTCCTCGCACGGGACATGAATATCCGGCAGGAACTGCATCTCGATCGCGATGATTCCCTCGCCCTGGCACGCCTCACAGCGGCCACCCTTAACGTTGAAGGAGAACCTTCCCGGCTTGTATCCCCGCGCTTTTGCCTCCGGCATCGAGGCGAAAAGTTCCCGGATCGGTGTAAACGCTCCGGTATAGGTGGCAGGGTTCGACCGTGGTGTCCGGCCGATCGGGCTCTGGTCGATCTCGATCACCTTGTCCAGATGTTCGATTCCTTCGATCCGGTCGTGTGCTCCGGGACGCTCCCGGGCCCGGTGAAGCACCTGGGCCAGGCGTCTGGTCAACGTGTCCGTGATCAGCGTGCTCTTTCCGGAACCCGACACACCGGTCACGCTGACGAACGTTCCCAGCGGAATCTCCACTTCGACGCTCTGCAGGTTGTTCTCCCGGGCACCGTGGACCACCAGTCGCTTTCCGTTCCCCTCCCGGCGGTGCGATGGAATTGCGATGACTTTCTGGCCGCTCAGATACTGGCCGGTCAGGGAGTCGGGCGTTCGCTCGATGTCGTTTACATCTCCTGCGGCCACGACGTATCCACCGTGTTCACCGGCTCCGGGGCCGATATCGATGACCCAGTCCGACGAACGAATCGTCTCTTCATCGTGCTCGACGACGATGAGCGTGTTGCCGAGATCCCGAAGCGAGAGCAACGTCTGGATTAACCGGGCGTTGTCGCGCTGGTGGAGCCCGATGCTCGGTTCGTCCAGGATGTACAGCACGCCCATCAGCCGGCTGCCAATCTGCGTCGCCAGCCGGATGCGCTGGGCTTCCCCGCCGGAGAGTGACGCGGCGCCGCGGTCGAGCGTCAGATACTCGAGCCCGACATCAACCAGAAACCCGAGCCGTTCGCCGGTCTCCTTGAGCAACTGTCTCCCGATCATGCGCTCCCGTTCGGTCAGCGGAGCATGCTCATCCTCCCGGCGGAGTTCATTGACGAATGCCGCCGCGTCTTCGATCGAAGCTGCGCTGAGTTGATCAATGGACCGACCGGCGATCCGGACCGCTCGGGCCTGCGGTTTGAGCCGGGCGCCGTTACACGCCGGGCACGGCCGAGTCGCCATGAACTGCTCGAGTTCGTTTCGGATGTAATCGGACGAGGTCGAGTTGTACCGCCGCCGGAGGTGCGGCAGCACCCCCTCGTAGGGCACCGAGTAGGAGCGCCGTCTTCCGGAGCGGGAACGGTACTGGACCTTGATCTTCTTCCCTTTCGTGCCGTCCAGGACCAGTTTCTGGTGCTCTTCGGACAACTTCCGGAATGGAACATCCAGCGGGATCTCGTACTCTTCGGACATCGCCTCCAGCAACGCTGTGTACCAGGTCGTACCATCCCGGCCCGGACGGAACCACGGGGCGATCGCGCCCTGGGAAAGTGTCAGATCCTGGTCCGGAACGACGAGCTGGGCGTCGAACTCTCGGCGGACGCCGATGCCGTCGCACTCCGGACAGGCGCCGTGCGGGCTGTTGAACGAGAAGCTCCGCGGCTCGAGTTCCCCGAAGCTGAGCCCGCAGTGCGCACAGGCGAAGTGCTCGGAGAACATCATCTCTTCGCCGTCGACGATCGCGGCGGTCGCAACACCGCTCCCGAGTTTGAGCGCTGTTTCGAGCGAGTCGATCAACCGGATCCGGGCGGCGTGGGCGTCGTCCTCCGATTCCTGGCGCACGACGATCCGGTCCACAACAACCTCGATGGTGTGCCGGTAGTACCGGCCGAGCTTGATGTCGTCATCGATGTCGTGCACCTCGCCGTTGACGCGAACACGAGCGAATCCTGCTTTCCGGACATCTTCCAGAATTCCCTGGTGCTCCCCCTTGCGGTCCCGGATAAGCGGCGCAAGGATCATTAGCCGGCTGCCATCCGGGAGATTCTGGATCTGCTCGGCCATCTGCTGAACGGACTGGGTGGCGATTGGCCGGTCGCACTCCGGACAGTGCGGATGTCCGATCCGGGCGTAGAGCAGCCGCAGGTGGTCGTGGATCTCGGTAACCGTCCCGACAGTCGAGCGTGGGTTGCGGGACGCGCTCTTCTGGTCGATCGAGATGGCCGGAGAGAGTCCGTCGATCTGGTCGACGTCCGGTTTCTCCATGAGCCCGAGGAACTGGCGGGCGTAGGCCGACAGGGACTCGACATAACGCCGCTGCCCTTCGGCATAGATGGTGTCGAAGGCGAGGCTCGATTTCCCGGAACCCGAGAGCCCGGTGAGCAGTACCAGCTTCTCCCGGGGGATCTCGACGTCGATGTTCTTCAGGTTATGCTCGCGAGCGCCTCGGACGATGATTGTGTCGCTGGCCATCCGGTGTCCCTGAGGGTCGTTGTGGTTGGAAAGTCGAACAAACGATCTGCCAGAAGGCTATTGTAGCAGCCCTCGGGGATATTGACAGCGATTCCTCATAGGGCGTGACCCGAAGCTCGGAGACGGGAAGAACGACACCGCCCGGGAGCCCCCGGCTGCTACAATCTGCCGGGTGCCGGCGCGGGGCTCGCGCCGGATACGGCCGGTCCGCGTGTCTGCCGGTCACGTACCTGACTCCGTGCCTGGGATCCGCTTGATGGACCTCTCTATCATCATTCCGGCGTACAACGAAGAGCAACGGTTGCCCTCGACGGTGGATGAAACGTGTCGATTCCTGAAATCGATGTCCGTCAGCTTTGAGGTCATCATCGCCGACGACGGGAGTACTGATCGGACAGCGGAGCTGGCGGGCGAGGCAACACAGCGCTGGCCGAGCGTTCGCCATCTCCGGCTTCGGCACGGTGGCAAAGCGCTTGCCGTCCGCTCCGGCGTCGCGGCAGCTACCGGTGAGACCATCATCTTTACGGACGCCGATCTCGCGACACCGATCTCGTATGTCGATGAGGCGTATCAACTGCTGAACAACGACTGGGATGTGGTGATCGGATCGCGGGAGGGCACCGGGGCCGAACGGCAGGGAGAACCGATTCACCGGCACTGGATGGGCAGGCTGTACAACTACGTGGTTCAGGCGGTGCTGCTGCCGGGCATCAGGGACACACAGTGTGGCTTCAAAGGCTTCCGTCGCGCGGTGGCAACCGATTTGTTCGCGAGCGCCGTCCTCTATCCGGACGACGTTCGGGAGGTCAAAGGGCCCCGCGTCACCGGCTTCGACGTGGAACTCCTCTATCTGGCTCGCAAGCGTGGCTACCGGATCCACGAGTTGCCCGTTGTCTGGAAGCATGTCTCGGGGAGCAAGGTGAGGCCGGGTATTGACGGACTCCTTATGCTGAAGGATGTATTTCAGGTTCGGCTGAACGATTTCAGGGGCCGGTACGCGAGCGATCGGTAGCCGGCGAACGTGAACACGCCGGCGCCGGCGCACGGCAACGTGGGAGGTAGAAGTGCGCGGAAACCTGGAAGAGTTCTCGCTCGGCGACATTCTCCAGCTCTTTCAGATCTCCGGGAGGACCGGAGAGGTGCGGATCTGGCAGGAAGACTCCCCGGCGCACGTGGTGTATGTGGACCGCGGCCGGGTGAGCGGCGCTGGGGCCGAGCACTGGAACCTGGTTGATGAGATACGACGGATCGAGTGGCTCGGCGATGATGTTAAATCCCAGCTCGACTTCATTGAAGGCGACGGCGGTCTGACTGGCCTCAGCCTGATCGCCCGGGCGCTTCTGTCGTCCCACGCCTGGGAGTTCTTCACCGAGCGCCAGCTGGAGTGTCTGGTGTACCCCGTGCTCACCTGGTCCAGCGGCGATTTCGAAGCCACCGTCGCCGCGATCCCGCGCGTGGCACCGCTCCGGATCAACCAGTCTCCCCAGCAACTCGTCCTGAGCGCGGCGCGCTGGGAAGAGGAGATCGGCAGCGCGGAACAGGCCGGGTACGCTCGCTGGTCGAGCTGGGTGCGCACGCGGGACGTGCCGGACGACGTGGCCCGGGCGGACGATGAGCCGTGTCCGGTCGAGATCCTGTTGGACCGACCCCGGACGATCGAGGATCTCGCCGGAGCCGCTGGACTCAGCACGCTTCGCGTGATCGACCAGTTGCGCCGCCTGAACGAAGAAGGAATGGTCCGCCCGGCCTGATCAGCGTGTCACTGACCGAATCGATCACAGACGTCAACACTCCCTCTGGATGATTGCGTGGAACGGAAGCCTGCAGCCCGGCGAACGCTCCGGTGCCGAGACCAACTGCGCCGTCCAGGCCGTCGTCGAGGGATCAGTCGATCGCCTCCTGCCGATAAGATAGCAGCGTGGGTCTGGCCACAGACACTTCCGGGCCGGTGCGCAAGCT
>SKKR01000445.1 GCA_007123655.1 Thermomicrobiaceae bacterium | reverse complement strand
CGTTCACGATGCCGTGAACACCCCATGCTGTCTCTTCAACTGACATTCCAAGCTTGTCGCCCACTTGACCGAGCGCTGTGCGGGCCGCATCGATATCAAGCGACATCTGACCGCCGAGGAAGTAGCCAGGATCCAGATACCCCAGCACCAGGTTCGCGTCCGTCACCGTCGGCTCACTGCCGCCCCGCCGGTACGCGACCGGCCCGGGATCGGAACCGGCCGAACGGGGGCCAACGTTGAGCAGCCCGAGTGTATTGATTCCGGCAATGCTTCCGCCGCCGGCGCCGATCTCGATCAGGTCGATCGTCGGCGTCAGGATCGGCAGTCCGCTGCCAGGCATGAACCGGTGCGCCCGGTCCGCCTCCAGCATGTGGGCGACGTCCGGCGTTCCGTCCTCGATCAGACACGCTTCCGCCGTCGTGCCACCCATGTCGAGCGAGAGCACGTCCGGGTGGCCCACCAGTCCGCCGTAGAACCCGGCCGCAAATCCCCCGGCCGCGGGGCCGGACTCCAGCAACCGAATCGGGAACTCCATCGCCGAATCGGCTGTCGTGATGCCGCCGGACGACAGCATCATGTACAGCGTGCGTTCAAACCCGAGCCGGCGCAGTTCGCCGGTCAGGTCCCGGATGTAGCGCCCCAGGATCGGTTTGACGTAGGCGTCCGCGGCGACGGTCGACGTTCGCTCGTACTCCCCGACAAGCGGCGCCACCCTGGACGACAGAGACACTGTCACGCCGGGCGCTTCCTCCTGGATGATCCGGGCGATCCGGCGCTCATGATCAGGGTTCCGGTAGGCATGGACCAGCGAGACCGCGATGGACTCGACCTCCAGTTCGACGAGCCCTCGCACCGTACAGCGCACCGCCTCTTCGTCCAGCGGTTCAATCACGTTGCCATCCCGGTCGACCCGCTCCGGAACGTCGATGCGCATCTCTCGGGGGATCAGTGGCACCGGGTATGGCGCGAAGAGGTCGTAGATATCGTAGATCTGCTCGATCCCGATCTCCAGCACGTCCCGGAAACCGTTCGTTGTCAGCAGTGCGGTTCGCGCCCCGCGCCGCTCGACGATCGCGTTGGTCACCAGGGTGGTACTGTGGACAGCGTGCTCGACCTGATCGGAGCGGACCCCGCCGATTTCCAGAAGTTCGGACCAGCCCTGGATCACTGCCCGAGCCGGCCGTTCCGAGTCAGTCAGCACCTTGTGAAAGGCCACCGTCGACCCGGCGCCCACATCGAAGAGCACAAAATCCGTAAACGTCCCCCCGACGTCCATGCTGATGGCGAAGCTGTTCTCCACGTTTCCTCATTCCTCGAACGGTTTCTGACCCGGTTTCATGATCTGTTCGCCCCAACGACATGTCGCACACACGGGCAGACGGCGAATCGGGCGCCTCAGGCGCACCGACTCACCCTCGCCGAGCTATTGGACCACCTCAGTCGCGATTCTGGCCGCCATCGATCTGGCAAGGATTACCGGTCCTGCGAACACGTCTATTGCGGCGGCGCGCATTCGAAGATCGTAGCCGAAACAATCCATAAACAGTACTGACGCCCCTTCCGAACGAACCCTCTCGGTCGCTCTCCTCACCGCGGCGATCGGATCGTCGCAATACGGATCGGCGTCGGCCAACGCAACACCGGTGCAGCCCATCGACAACCACTTGTCCCGTGCTTGCGACAACTGGGACGCAAGCGGCGTCAGTGAACCGATTGTTCCCTCACCGGCAAGCCCCTTGACGACGCCATAGAGTGACTCCTGTGGCCGGATCAGTGGGCGATCATGGTCGAACTGTGGAAATTCACCCGTGCACATCAGCAGTGTTGCGTCGGCATGACAGGTGCGCTCAAGATCGGTAATGTGCGCCTGCAAGCGGTCGAGAATCGGCTTCTTCGCAATCTGCACCGGGGTCTTGTCATTCAGCAGCGTTACAAGCCGGTAGTCAGACTCACCTGGCTGCAGCGCATCAACCTCTTCCCGACTCAGACCGTCCAGTGCGCCGCGCTCGATTACCTGTACTTCCGAGCCGAGCACTGCCTGAACATCGCGTGCGAGCCCGTCTGGCCGTGGAGACTGGCCAATTGTCAGAATTCCTAGCGTCTTTCCCATGATCAGCGCTTCCCCCAGTAAAGCGACTCGAGGCCGACCAGGCGCTCCGTGATCAGGACCACGATAACCGTCATCACGATACTGATAGTCGACACGGCAGCCGCTGTCGGATCAAACGAGAATCGGAGATAGTCGAACAGTTGAAGCGGGAGCGGAGTGCTGCCAACGCCCGCAAGAAGCAGCGAGATCGGAAACTGGTCAAAACTGATAATGAAGGCGAACACGGCACCGGAGATCATCGCTCCCTTGATGATCGGCAATGTGATCCGCCAGAACGTGGTCCACGGTCCAGCACCCAGGTTGCGCGCGGCCTCTTCCAGGCTCTGATTGAAGCCAACAAGCACCGAGCTGACCGTCAGGAAGACGTAGGGCAAGCAGATGAGGGTATGTCCGATGACGAGCGCGATCGAGCCCTGGGTTCCGATTCCGATCGCGTAGAAAAAAATCAGCAGTGCGATACCCGTGAGGATCGCCGGTACCGGGAGCGGCAGGATTATCATCAGCCGCAGCAGGTCTCGAAATCGCCGCGAATGCCGCACCACGTAGAACGCGGCCGCGGTGCCGATCAATGTCGCCAGGATCGTAACAACGATTGCCAGCCGGAGACTGAACAGAAACGCATCCACAAACGGCTGACTATCCAGGAACCGCTGGAACCACCGGAACGAGAACCCCTCGGGTGGAAATCGCAGGAACTCCCCGGAATTGAATGCCGCCGCGACAACGATAAAGATCGGAGCAAGCAGGAACAGGTAGATGAGTGTGACACTGATTTTCAGAATCCAGCGGCGACGCGCTTCGCCTTCCATATCAGGTGAGTCCCCTCATCATCCAGTTCAAGAACTTCATGTACAACCAGATAATGGCGATTGTTATTGCGAAGAAAACCATAGCGAGCGCGCTTCCAAGCGGCCAGTTGAACAGCTGAGACACCGTTTGAACTACCAGCAGCGGTAGTGTCATCACGTTGTATCCTCCGAGAAGTGCCGGGATGACGTAGGCGCTGATGGTCAGAACGAAGACAAGGATCGAGCCCGCGGCAACACCCGGTAAGCTAAGTGGCCACGTTACTCGCCAGAATGTCGTCCACGGACTTGCCCCGAGAGATCTCGAGGCACCTTCGATATCGGGGTCGATATTCTGAAGCGACCCCGCCAGCGGCAATACCATGAACGGCATATAGATGTGCACCAGCGCAATCATGACCCCTGTCTGGTTGTACATAAGTGAATAGGGTCCGAGCCCGAAGACTCCGAGCGCCTGGTTAACCAGTCCGGTATCGGCCAACAGAATCATCCATCCGTAGCTACGGATCACGATCCCGACCAGCAGCGGCGAGAGGACCAGTATCAGCAGAATTCCCTTGACCCGGCTCGACGCTCTGGCAAGGTGGTACGCGAGTGGATACGCCAGAACCAGCGTTATGAGCGTCGTGAGGACCCCGAATTGGAGGGTAGTCCTGATCACTCGCCAGTTGAACGAGTCCCGTATCGCGATGGAGTAGTTCTCCAGGGTCGGAGTGCTTTCGTAGGGCGCCGCTGGTGCCTGAGACATGAAGCTCATGTACAGCAGGTAGAGATACGGCCCGATGAAGAAGATGAGCACCAGGAAGAACGCGGGAACGATCAGGAGGATCATCCGGTTCAGGCCGAACGGGATTCGTGTTATTCGTTCAAGCACCCGATTCGCCCCTGAGGCTGTCGACACTGATGGACTCTCCAACATCCTTGACGACCCAGACCTCGGACTCCGGGAATGTCAGGTTCACCCGCTCGCTCACGTCGTACGAGGGGGTCGGTGCTGCCTGCACCCGAAAGAGCTCACCGCCGCCAACGTCGATACGATAGTCGATCAGATTTCCCAGGAACGCTCGCTCAGTCACGTCCCCTTCGAGCTGGTTAACTGCTGAGCCGGTACCGTCATGCTGCTCGGAACCCATAAGCCCCGCGGTCCCTTTGACGCCCTCGATCCGAAGCGTCTCCGGTCGCACACTCACCAGGACGGTGTCACCATTCAACAGTGAATCCGGCCCCATTCCGCGAATTACTCCAGCCCTTGTTTCAACTAACGATCGTTCTCCATCCTGCTCGGTTATCACGCCAGGCACGAGGTTCGTGAGCCCCACGAAGTCCGCCACTATCGGTGTTTGCGGCCTTCGGTAGATCTCTTCCGGAGAACCGAGTTGTTCGATAACACCGTTCATCATGACGGCGATCCGATCAGCAAGCACCAGCGCCTCCGCCTGATCATGCGTCACGTAGACGGTGGTAATCTCGAACTCTTGCTGGAGCGACCGGATGTAGAACCGCATCTCTTCACGCAGCTTGGCATCGAGATTTGCGAGCGGCTCATCAAGGAGCAGCACCTCGGGATTGATGACCAGCGCACGGGCAAGTGCCGTGCGCTGTTGCTGACCACCTGAGAGCTGTCGCGGATAGCGCGCGTCAAGGCCACCAAGCTGAACCTTCTCCAGGATCGCCATGACACGATCATGGATCTCGCTCTTCGGCACCCGGCGCATCTCCAGGCCGAAGGCAACGTTCTCGTATACCGTCAGGTGCGGAAAGAGCGCATAGTTCTGGAAGACCATTCCGGCGTTTCGCTTTTCCGGCGCCAGCGTGGTGACATTGCGCTCACCGATGCTGATGGTTCCTTCGTCGGCCATCTCGAAACCGGCGATCATCCGCAGGGTTGTGGTCTTTCCGCACCCTGACGGCCCGAGAAGCGCGATCAGCTCTCCATCGTTCAGTTCCAGGTTGAGATTGTTGACTGCGACGACGTCGTCGAATCGCTTCGTAAGCGACTTCAGGTCAATCGATCCCATCGAATCAGGCCCCCGGTATATCCTGCGATTCGCTGATTATCCACTCATCTCGCGGTTCCACCGGTTGACCATCTCGTCTTGTGGCCCATCGTTCAGCCACTCGTAGTCCCAGAGCTCGATCTGATCGAGATCATCCTGCGAAATCGGGATCAGATCCTGCATGTCCTCTGGAATCTCAACGTTGACGTTGGACGGCGTGTAGTAGTAGTCCTCAACCCACTTCATCTGCACTTCTTCGCTCAGGAAGTAGTTCACCCAGGCAAATGCGAGTTCCTGGACATCCGTGCCCGCAGTGACGTTCACATTCTGCTCGAACATGAACAGGCCCTCTTCAGGGGCCACCCAGGCGATGTCAATCCCCTGCTCGGAGAGCCGCGCAACTGCCGGGGCGTCGAGGATTCCGACATCGATCTCCCCCTGCGTCAACAGCGACTCCATATCGCCGGAGAAGTCTGTCTGTCGGAACGGGGGAAGGTTCTCGGCCATCCAGTCGAACCCGGCTTCCCACTCTTTCGCATCGCCGGCTTCGATCTTCGCCATCATCATGATGTGCTGGGCACAGGCCGAGTTCACCGCGTTGTAGATTCCGAGTCGTCCCGAAAAGTTGGCCAGATCCGTCCAGCTTTCCGGAATCTCGTCTTCTTCGACTCGTTCCGTCATGTACGCGATTCCGAGCGGAGCGATCAGCGCAAACACGCCAACGTCATCGGCCTGACGCATGTCCGGGTGAACGTCGGCAAGGTTCGGAATCTGGTCTTCTGGCAGGGAGATGAAATGACCCTCGATGCGGGGGATAGAGATCCAGGTTTCGTTCGCGATTACGACGTCATACGGCGGGTTGTCGACACCCGCTGCACGCATCTGGGTGACCCATTCGGAAGAGAGGCCAACAGCCAGCTGCACCGACGCCCCGGTCTGCTCTTCGAACGGCGGGATAATTTCATCGCGCATGAACTCTTCCCAGGAGCCACCATAGCTTGTGACCACAAGCGTCTGACCTTCGAAATCGGCGCTGGGCTCTTCAGTATCATCCGCGTCATCTTCTTCGTCTGGATCTTCTTCCTCTGGCTCTTCATCATCCGGCTCGTCATCGTCGGGCTCTTCAGCAACGTCATCGTCATCGTCTACCGGCTCGGTGTCGTCGACAGCATCGTCATCGTCATCTTCCGCACACGCAGCAAGAATGCTACCGATCACCGGAACACTCGCACCAAGAAGGGCGAGCCGATGCGCGAACGCACGCCGGGAGAGCCGATTTTCCAGACTATTCACCGCCAAGTTACGGAATTCGCCTTTATCCATGCCAGTTCTCCTCCCAGATACGCAACCTAAACCGATCCGACGGCACAAGTCGGCCTAGTCTCTTACACGTTCGGCAGTATAAGCACGTGCAGGTGGTTGTCAACAATCCGGTAATCAGAAGACCGGGTGATCCGGTGGGTCCGGCCAGACTGTCCTGGAGTTACCCGGGGATCGAGAGGAACGCTGAGTTCTCCTTCGTATCATGCTGAGCGCAGCGAAGCAACTCTGTTCCGCAAGTGAGATCCTTCACGGAGCCTGCACTGAGCTGGCCGAAGTGTTCAGAACGACACGGGGACGGTTCCGGGTTTCTGCCAACCGCGGAGAGAGGCGCGAACCTGGCCGGCGGGCGGTCAAGAATTGACAGGGTCAATTAGCTGTGTCTATACTCGGTTACTATCCACAACGAAGTGATGCGGAGATTCGGACTAACGCGCAACGAGGCGCACGGATCGTTTTTCGGGAATCACACCGGGCAGGTGAAGGCACGATCGGCCGGAATGGTATTCAGCGCCAGGTTGGTTCTCATCACTCAACCGGATTTCGAAGGCGCCAGACACCTACCCGGTGCCGTCGTTTTCGACCGCTGGACGGAGGTGATATCGAACGGAAGCACCTCACGGGGCAATCAGATCGGGACATCGATCTCGGGACTCCCTGCCTTCCCCACGTTAGCAACCTGAGGAGGAACGATGAACGGCCAGAACCCTGGTGATCGTTTCACGCGTTTCAGCGACGTTTCAGAGGCGCTCGGCATGCGTATCAATCGCCGGCGTCTGCTGCTGAGCACCGCGGCCGCGGCCAGCACCGCAGCGCTTCTCGCGGCCTGCGAGGTTGATGACGACGATGACGAGCCCGCGGTGGAACCGGACGATGACGAGGAAGACGAGCCCGTCGACGATACCGACGACGAGGAACCGGCTGATGAACCGGAAGACGGCCAGCACGGCGGAAGCCTTCAGGTCGCGCTCGAATCCGACCTCACCACGATGGACCCGCACATGTCGACCGCCGCAGTCGACCGGCAGGTATATCAGAACGTCTTTGACAAGCTCGTAGATATCAATGAGAGCCTGGAGATTCAGCCAGAGCTTGCCGAATCCTGGGATATCTCCGATGAGGGCGACGAATACACCTTCCACCTCCTTGAAGGTGTCGAGTTTCATGATGGCGACGTGTTCAATGCTGAGGCCGCGAGGATCAATTTCGAGCGGATGTTGGACGAGGAAATGGGATCCCCCCGCCGGGCAGAGATTCTTCAGGTCGAAGAGGTCGAGGTCGTCGACGATCAGACGGTAACCCTCCACCTGGAACAGGCATTCTCGCCCCTCCTGGCAACCTTGTCCGACCGCGCCGGAATGATGATCTCGCCCACGGCGATCGAGGAACTCGGAGATGACCTCGCCCGGCAACCGGTTGGAACTGGTGGCTTCGAATTCGTCGAATGGGTGACCGACGACCACCTGACCCTGACCCGCAACGAAAACTACTGGAAAGAGGACCTCCCCTATCTGGACGAGATCGTCTATCGACCAATCACCGACGCCGCGGTGAAGCTGACAAGTCTCCAGACCGGCGAGGTGCATATAATCGACAGCGTTTCTGCTCGGGACATCGAAGAAGCGCAGCAGGATCCGGACCTCGTCTACAGCGAAGTTGCCGGACTCGGGTTCACCTACATCCAGCTGAACCACGCGGTTGAACCACTGGACAACCGCGATCTGCGGCAGGCAGTCGCCTGGACGATCGACCGGGAAGCGATCAACGAGACGTTGTTTTTCGGCACCGGCGATCCCGCTCAGACACCGATCCCGCCGAGTTCCTGGGCGTACGATGAAGACGTCCACATCTACGATCAGGACTACGATATGGCACAGGAGAAACTGGAAGACGGCGGAATG
>SKKR01000202.1 GCA_007123655.1 Thermomicrobiaceae bacterium | reverse complement strand
TCGTTCAGGCTGAGAACCAGGAGGGCCAGGCTGTCCTGTCGATTGACCGTGCGCGCCAGGAGAAGAGCTGGCGGCGGCTGCAGGAGCAGCACGAGGCGGCCGATACGATCATGGCCGAAGTGACCAACTACAACAAGGGCGGGCTGCTGGTGAACCTGGACGGTGTGCGCGGATTTGTCCCCGCATCGCAGGTAACCGAGATTCGCGGTGGCGATGACGGTACCAAGCAGGCCGACATGGCCAAGTTGATCGGGTCCAGCCTTCCACTCAAAATTATTGAGATCAACCGACATCGGAATCGCCTTATTCTCTCCGAGCGCCAGGCCGTGCAGGAGAAGCGCGATTCGATGAAAGAACGGCTGATCGAAGAACTAACCGAAGGCGAGACGAGGACCGGGCGAGTCACGAGCATCTGCGACTTCGGCGCGTTTGTCGATGTCGGCGGAGCCGACGGTCTGGTCCACCTGTCCGAGCTTTCCTGGAGTCGGGTCAAGCATCCGGCGGAAGTGCTCACCGTTGGTCAGGAAGTCGATGTCTATGTGCTCGGCATCAACGCTGACGAGAAGAAGATTGCGCTGAGCATCAAGCGGACGCAGCCGGAACCATGGAGCCAGGTGGCCACGAAGTATGAGGTCGGCCAGCTGGTGCGGAGCACGGTTACCCAGCTCGCGAACTTCGGCGCGTTTGCAAGGATCGAGGATGGAATCGAAGGCCTGATCCACGTATCCGAGCTCTCGGAGCAGAGGATCGGGCACCCGCGGCAGGTTGTCGCGGAAGGGCAGGATCTGATTCTTCGAATCATTCGCATCGATCCGGCCCGGCGACGCATGGGGCTAAGCCTTCGCCGGGCACTGGAAGCGACCGATGAGGAAGTGGCCGAAGCACTCGGTGACGACGCCATTGCGCTCAAGCACGAGCTGCTGGCGATCGAAATCGAGCCGGACGAATCCGAGGAGCCCGAGGCTGAGGATGCCGACGATGATTCGGTGGAGTCCGACGCCGAGGATACGGACGCCGACGGTGACGAGAAAGCGGACAAGCCGGCCGGCGACGATCTCGAGCTGTCCGCCGAGGCTCCGGGCGAAGATGACGAGAGCCCCGACGAGGCGGAATCAGCTTCGGAAGACGTCGCCGATTCGTCCGAAGATGATGTGAGCGCCGACGAAGCGGAAGCCTCGACGGAAGACGCCGCCGATTCGTCTGAGGAGGAGGAAGACGTCTCCGAAACCACGGAATCGGTCGATGCTGACGAGGAAGACCACGCGGAACCGGCTGCGGCCGCGGACGTTTCTGAATCAGAAGAGGCAGACGAAGCCGACGAATCCGAGCCTGCCGATGACGAGCAGGCCGATGATGGTACGGAACGAGCGGGGAACTGACCGCTCGACCTGCCAGATCCCAGCACATCGAGAATATAGCCGTGATATACGTTAATGAGTGACAACGTGCATCGCGGCCGGCGCAGCCCCCACCGGTCATGACCATTCGGGGGTTTGCGTTTTCCTGATATTGCGATCGCGGCAGGTATGGCCCCGAACTTGCACTGGGACATGTGGAGTAAGGAGGCCAGAGGAGAAGAACCATGGCAGACAAGTTCGAGAAATTTACCGAGCGCGCCCGCAAGGTCCTGACACTGGCTCAGGAAGAAGCGCATCGCTTCAACCACAACTACATTGGAACCGAGCATTTGCTGCTCGGACTGGTTCGCGAAGGCGACGGAGTCGCTGCTCGCGTTCTGGCGAACATGGGCGTGCAACTTCCAAAGGTGCGAAGCGCGGTGGAGTTCATCATCGGACGCGGCGACTCGATGATCGTCGGCGAGATCGGACTGACACCACGGGCCAAGAAAGTGATCGAGCTGGCCGTCGACGAAGCGCGACGACTCAACCATCACTACATTGGCACTGAGCACCTCCTTCTCGGGCTTGTGCGAGAAGGCGAGGGTATTGCAGCCGGCGTTCTGGAAAGCCTCGGCGTGAGCCTGGAAAAGGTGCGCCAGCAGGTGATGCAGGTGGTAAGCCAGAGCAGCGGGTACCAGCAGAAAGGTCAGCAGACCAAGACTCCGTACATGGACGCGCTCGGGTTCGATTTGACCGAAGCGGCCAACCAGAACCAGCTCGATCCGGTTATTGGACGCGCCAACGAGATCGAGCGCGTGATGCAGATTCTTTCCCGGCGAACCAAGAACAATCCTGCGCTGATCGGTGAACCCGGAGTCGGCAAGACGGCGATCGTTGAAGGACTGGCGCAGCGTATCATCTCCGGAGATGTTCCGGAACCGCTGCAGAACAAGCGTGTAATAGCGCTTGACATCGGTGCGCTGGTCGCCGGGACAAAGTATCGTGGCGAGTTTGAAGAGCGGCTGAAGAAGATCGTTGCCGAGGTCAAGGAGACCGGGAGCATTCTGTTCATCGATGAGCTCCACACACTTGTCGGCGCAGGCGCTGCTGAAGGCGCGGTCGATGCCGCAAACATCCTGAAACCGGCATTGTCCCGGGGTGAGTTGCAGACCATCGGTGCGACGACGCTCGACGAGTACCGCAAGTACATTGAACGAGACGCCGCCCTGGAGCGGCGCTTCCAGCCAGTTCAGGTCGATGAACCGTCCGTTGAGGAGACCGTCAGAATTCTTGAAGGGCTGCGCGAGCGGTACGAGGAGCACCACAAGCTGAAGATCAGCGACGATTCGCTGAGTTCGGCTGCCAGCCTGGCATCCCGTTATGTGACGGACCGGTTCCTGCCGGATAAGGCGATTGACCTGATCGATGAGGCATCGTCCCGCGTCCGGATGTACCGCTCGTCGTCACCGCCGAGTCTCAAAGAGGCGATGAAAGGACTCGAGTCGCTTCAACGTGAACTCGATTCCGCGGTCTCTGGTCAGGAGTTCGAGCTTGCGGCGGATCTGCGCGACCGCGAGCGGCAGCTTCAGCGGCGGATCGCGGACCTGGAAGCGAACTGGAAAGAAGAGCAAGGCTCCGATGTCCCCGAGGTGAACGAGGAGGACATTGCGCAGGTCGTCTCGATGTGGACCGGCATTCCGCTGATGCGTCTCGCCACGGAAGAGTCCGAACGTCTGCTCCAGATGGAAGAGGCACTGCACGAGCGCATCGTTGGTCAGGACGAAGCGATCACAACAATGTCCAAGGCAGTGCGCCGGGCGCGCGCCGGGCTCAAGGATCCGATGCGCCCGATCGGCAGCTTTATCTTCCTTGGTCCGACAGGTGTCGGGAAGACGCTTCTTGCCCGGGCGCTGGCAGAGTTCATGTTCGGCAGTGAGGATGCCCTGATCAAGATCGACATGAGTGAGTTCATGGAGCGTCACGCGGTTGCCCGCCTGGTTGGCGCGCCACCGGGGTACGTCGGCTACGAAGAGGGCGGCCAGCTGACCGAGGCGGTCCGGCGCAAGAGCTACTCGGTGATCCTGCTGGACGAGATCGAGAAGGCGCACCCGGAAGCGTTTAACATGCTCCTTCAGATTCTCGAAGACGGCAGTTTGAGCGACGCCAAGGGGCGCCGGGTTGATTTCCGCAACACCATCCTGATCATGACCTCGAATGTTGGGGCGGAAATGATCCAGAAAGAAGGCGGCCTCGGGTTTGCCGTCGCTGAGAACGAGGAAGAAAAGCAGCGCATGGAATACGAGAGCATGAAGGAGAAGGTGCTTGCTCAGCTCAAGACCACCTTCCGGCCGGAGTTCCTGAACCGTATCGACGGCGTGATCGTGTTCCATCCGCTGACAACCGAGGAAATCCGCGAGATCGTCGAACTGGAACTGAAGCGCGTTCGGGAACAGCTTTCCGAGAAGGAAGTGATGATGGAGATCACGACCGATGCGCTGGACTTTCTCGGGCGCCGCGGCTACGACCGTCAATACGGCGCTCGTCCGTTGCGACGGTTGATCCAGAATCTGATCGAAGATCCGCTGGCAGAGGGGCTACTGGAGAACCGGTACAAGCCAGGTGATGTCGTGACCATCGACATTGAAGATGACCTGCTCAAGCTCGAGAAGAAAACCGAAGAAGCAGAAGAGCTCCAGCCGGTCTCCACCTAGGCGGACGGATGAGATTGAAGTGGGGCGGCCGCCGGACACGAATCCGGCGGCCGCTTCGCGTCTGAGATTCTGTTACCCTGTACCGGTTCGCACGGGTGTTAGCGGCATTCGATCTTCGCCAGGGACGGGTACATGCCGAAGACGAGAACGAAGTATGTGTGCCAGCAGTGCGGGATGGAAAGCCCCGGCTACTACGGCCGATGCCCGGACTGCGGCACCTGGGGATCAATGGTCGAGACGGTCGAGAGGGGCGAGCAGCGGTCGACGATGGTGACGCCGCACGCTGGTTCACCGTCAGTGACCGGCCCGGTCCGGCTCGGCGACATCACCACGGATGATCAGCGGCGCATTCCCGTCAGTATCGACGAGTTCAACCGGGTCCTGGGGGGTGGTCTTGTGCCGGGGTCGCTCGTTCTCATCGGAGGTGATCCCGGCATCGGAAAATCGACACTGTTACTCCAGGTTTCCAGCCTCCACAGCGCCCAGCAGGGGAGAGTGCTCTACGTCTCAGCGGAGGAGTCGCCGCACCAGATCAAACTGAGAGCGGACCGACTCGGCGCAATGGCCGAAGACCTGATGGTTTTCGGAGAAACGGATCTGAACGAAGTCCTCACGCAGATCGATCAGGTGCAGCCGGGCCTGGTCGTCATCGATTCCATCCAGACGGTCTTTCTTCCCGAACTCCAGTCCGCTGCCGGAAGCGTGTCCCAGGTGCGTGAGTGTACGTCCCGGCTGATGCACATGGCCAAGCAGTCTGGTATTCCGGTGATGATCGTGGGACACGTCACCAAGGAGGGGACAATTGCCGGGCCGCGAGTGCTGGAGCATACGGTTGATGCCGTCCTGTATCTGGAAGGCGATCGCTATCACCAGTACCGAATCCTGCGTGCGGTCAAGAATCGGTTCGGCTCGACGGACGAGGTAGGCGTGTTCGAGATGCTTGACGCCGGGATGCGGGAAGTTGCCAACCCATCCATGGCGTTCTTGCAGGAGCGATCCGGAAACGCCGCGGGCTCCGCGGTCTCAGTCCCGCTGGAGGGAACGCGTCCGATTCTTATTGAAGTTCAGGCTCTGACCGCAGCCACGGCGTACGGCAATCCCCGCCGGACGTCGAACGGGTTTGATGTGAACCGCCTGCAGATGCTGATTGCGGTCTTGCAGCAGCGTGTCGGGTACAACCTCGGTACGTATGACGTGTTCGTCAATGTCGTTGGAGGGTTGAGAGTTGCCGAGCCGGCTGTGGATCTGGGCGTAATCGCCGCGATTGCCTCCAGCCACGCTAATCGCCCGGTAGACCGCCACACGGTGCTTGTCGGGGAGGTTGGGCTGTCAGGCGAGCTTCGAAGCGTCAGCCAGCTCGAGCGACGCCTGAACGAGGCGTCGAAGCTCGGATTCACCCGGGCAATCATCCCGGCGACCGGGCCGCGAGGTGCGTCCTCCGGTCAGAGCGATCTCGAGCTACTGCGGATGGCGACGGCGCGCGAAGCAATCGACGCCTGTCTGACGGTCTCGCCGCGTGCGGCGTCAGCCTAGCGCCGTGCCGACGCAAGCCCGAGGATCTCACGCGAGAGCAACTCGGCTGCGTCAGGTTGGGCAACGCTGCCAGCCGCTTCCGACATGGTTTCACGTCGATTCTGGTCAGCAAGCAGCTCCTGGATGGCGGACAGGAGCCGCTCCGGGGTCAGCCGGGATTGTTCGATGACGACGGCTCCGCCGGCGTCCTCCAGAACACGAGCGTTGCGTGTTTGTTCATCGCTGGACGTTCCGGGGAGCGGAATGAGGATCGCTGGCTTTTGAAGCAACGCCAGCTCCGCGACGGTTCCTCCCCCGCTTCGTCCCACAACAAGGTCGGCGGCCGCGTACACGTCGGCGAGTTCGGGTCCGATTTGCTCTTGAACGACGTAGCGTGCCTGGAGAGACGCCGGGAGCTCTGATCGTGCCGCTTGAAGTCGCGGATAATCTCCGTTCATGGCGACGGGGCCGCACTGATGGACAACATTGGCAGTTTCAACAAGGCCGCAAATAAGTGTACGGACAGTGTTATTTATCGCATGTGCCCCAAGTGACCCACCTGTGACGTAGACGACAGGCACGGTGGGATCCAGGTCGAACGCCTGCCTCGCGTTATCCGCATTCCCGGACCGAAGCTCAGCGCGAACCGGGTTTCCCGTGACCACGACGCGACCATCATCCGGCAGTAGATTCGCGGTTGCCTCGTATGCCAGCGCGATGCGGTCCGCGAACCGGGCGTTGATCCGGTTTGCCAAACCGATCGTGGCTGTCTGCTCATGCGTGATGATCGGAATGCCGGCAAGCCAGCCGGCCAGGACCGTCGGCACACTGACGTATCCGCCTGTACTGAAGATCACGTCCGGCTTGATGCGCCGGAGAAGGACCCGCGCTTTCACGATACCTGCCGGAACACGTACTGAGTCGATGATCGTGTGCAGCGAAAGATAGCGTCGTAACTTGCCCGCCGGAATCGAGTGAAAGTCAATACCGCGCTCACGCGCGATTTCAGCCTCGATTCCGGATCGACTCCCGATCCAGGCGAGCGACACGTCAGCGATTTCGCGCATTGTATCCGCAACCGCGATCGCCGGCTGCACATGACCTCCCGTGCCACCGCCCGCGATCACGATTCGAACTGGTGAACTCGTCACGATACCTCCCGAGATTGTCGTCCTTCCGGCTGGATTCTAGGTTCAGTGAGACCCGCGGACAAGCTTCGGCGCTTATCCTGCGTGCTAGAATTCTGGCTGTTCTGTGACAGCCGCTCGGTCCGTTCTGGACCGGGCGTTGACTCCGAGACCAGGAAAGTGGCATTGAATGGCAACGCGCGAAAACGAACTGAGTACGATCGAGCAGCAGCTTCGAGAAGATCTGCGAGGCGCTGATCAGGAGATTAACGAACTCGACGAACAGGTGAAGCGGTTCGGTGAAACGCTCGAGTCTGCCGAGGGCGCTGACAATCACCCCGGAGATGACTCAGACCGCCTGGCGGAACAGGAGCGCCTGCTGACGATCCGGTCTCAGCTTGCCGAGCGAAAAGCAGAGATGGAGCACGCGCTGTCCAAGGTTGATGACGGCACGTTTGGCGTGTGCGAACGGTGCGGCCAACTGATTCCTTCCGGCCGGCTGGAAGCGATCCCGTTCGCGCGTTACTGCGTTGAGTGTCAGGAAATCGTTGATCGCGACGGAGTGGCGGCGACGTGAGCACGCGGCGCTGGAAATCGCCATGGAGCCTCCTGTTCGCCTTGACGTTGTTCATCGTCGTCGCGGACCAGATCTCCAAGCGCCTGGCGATTGATGCACTGGGCCCCGACGCCGATCGCGGCCCGGTCAACGTTATCCCGGGGTTTCTCGAGCTTCGCTACGTCGAAAACACCGGCGCGGCATTCGGAATTCTCCAGGACAGCACGACGCTGCTCATCTTTGTCTCATTCGGCGTCGTCTTCCTGCTGGCGTGGGTATTCTGGAGGCTCATCTCGCAGAGCCTGCTTCTTGCAACCGCGTTCGGGTTGCAATTCGGGGGTGCTGTCGGGAATCTGATTGATCGTGTTCGGCTTGGTTATGTCGTCGACTTCGTCGATGTGCCGCTGATTCCTGTTTTCAACGTGGCAGACGCGGGGATCACGGTCGGCGTAACGCTGCTGGTCTTCGTCCTGGTGATCAAGCCGGACTGGATCGCGGGACCGGAACGCGAAGATGAAAAGCGCACGGAAACGGCCGACAACGCGGTGGAAGTGCTGGCGGAGTCCCGTTCCGGAAGCGAGCATCGATCTGCTCGTTCCGAACGATCGCAGGAATCTTCATCATGAGCAACGTCGCGAGGGACGCGGTCCGGATTGCCATCGACATCGCTGAAGACGAGGACGGCGTACGGCTCGATCGAGTTATTTCAGAGCGGATCGCCGATATCAGCCGCTCCTACGCACAGCAACTCATGAAGTCCGGCGAAGTGCTGATCAACGGCGAACCGGTCAAGCCGGCGCATCGGGTTCGATTCGGGAACAAGGTCGAGATTCATCTTCCGCCCGTTGAAGAACCGGACGAACTTCCCGCGGACTACCTGCCGATTCCGATT
>SKKR01000396.1 GCA_007123655.1 Thermomicrobiaceae bacterium | reverse complement strand
AGTCTGTACAGAAGGATAACCGAGATCCGTGACCAGGTGCGAGACCCCGAACGCGTCAGCCTGTTTCTCGATGACGAATTCGCGTTTGGCCTGCCCCGTAGCGCGGTTGTCGAGCGGGGACTGACGGTCGGCATGCTCCTTTCCCCGGATGATGTTGCCGAACTTGCACTCGTCGATGAAGTTGGCCGGGCAACCACCGCGGCGGTCCGGCTGCTTGCCCACCGACCACGTTCGCGCAATGAGCTTCGGCAGCGCCTGGAGCGACGCGGATTTCACACCGACGCGATCAACGTCGCACTGGACCGGATGTCCGAACTCGGATATGTAAACGACGCGGATTTCGCCGCGTACTGGGTCGAGAATCGGAGTGAGCATCGACCTCGCGGGAAACGCCTGATCGCAAACGAGTTGCGGCAGAAGGGAATCGATCGCGATGTGATTGAACGCGCACTGGATGAGTCGGACGTCGATGAGTTCTCCAGCGCGCTGGAGCTGGCCCGAACTCGACGCGAACGTCTGGCTGACCTGGCGCCAGAGGTGAGACGCCGCCGGTTGATCGGATTTCTGCAGCGGCGGGGATTTGGCTGGGAAATCGTTCGACGAGTACTGGATCGACTGGATGAGGACGAGCAGGCTGCGAGTTACGACTCGTGACCATTTCATGGACGCGTCACAAAGTTGGTGTGAGCCTGCTCGATTGCTATACTGATGGAGGCTGCGGGAACACCTTCCTACGACAGGCGCCCACGAACAGACCGGTCTAGTGTGTAGGATAACCGCGAATGGTTGAGATTACCTGGTTCGGGCATGCCTGTTTTCTAATCAAAGGACGGAACGCCACCGTCCTCATGGATCCGGTCCCCGCTGAATCAGGTTACACCCTCCCGAGTATCTCCCCGGACATCGTAACGATCAGTCATGAACACCAAGGGCACGCGGCGCTGGATCTGGTCCAGGGCGACTATCGGCTGGTCAACGGTCCCGGCGAGTACGAAATCAAAGAAGTGTTTATCAACGGAATTCGGACCTGGCACGACAGCCAGCAGGGCGCGGAGCTCGGTCGAAACATATTGTACGTGGTCGAGATGGAGGATCTGACGATCTGTCATCTCGGTGATCTCGGGCATGCATTGACCGAGCAACAAGTTGAAGCGATGAGCGCAGTCGATGTGCTGCTGGTTCCGGCCGGTGGTGGCCCGACGATCACGCCCACACAGGCGGCGGAGGTGATCGGACAGGTCGAACCGAGCATCGTGATACCGATGCAATTCCGGACTGAAAAAGGTGATGCTGAACGCGAGCCAGTTGACGCGTTCGTGCGCGAAATGGCGGCCGCGGAACACAGGACGGTGGATCGCTTGACGGTCCGAAAGTCGGATCTCGGTGAATCGGCGAGTGTCGTTGTACTCGAGCCGGCCTGAAGCAACGGGCCGGCTTCTCTCGTTAAAGAGAGTAATTGCGGGTCAGGGTTACGTGGTGACGTGCGGGGCGAGAGTCTTCCAGTGGTGCCGGAGGTAGGGAGCACATGCCAAAGTATATCTTCGTGACAGGCGGGGTCGCGTCTTCGGTGGGTAAAGGGATCACAACCGCGTCGATCGGCCGGCTGATCAAAAGTCGCGGGCTGAGTGTCTCCATCATGAAGCTGGACCCCTACATCAATGTCGATCCCGGAACGATGTCTCCCTATCAACACGGCGAGGTCTTTGTGACCGACGACGGCGCGGAAACCGATCTCGATCTCGGGCACTATGAGCGTTTCACCGAAGAGCACCTGAGTAAACTGTCCAACGTCACCACCGGGCAGGTCTATCAGTCGATCATCGGCAAGGAACGGCGCGGCGACTTTCTGGGAGGCACCGTCCAGGTGATCCCGCACATCACCAACGAGATCAAGGACCGCATCCGGATGGTCTCCGAACAGCACCACACCGACGTCGTGATCGTCGAGGTCGGCGGCACGGTCGGCGATATCGAGAGCCAGCCGTTTCTGGAAGCTATTCGCCAGATGCGGAAGGAAGAAGGCCGGCGAAACGTGCTCTACCTGCACGTCACGCTTCTGCCCAGGCTGTCAAGTACCGGTGAGTTGAAGACCAAGCCAACTCAGCACTCGGTCAAGGAACTCCGCGCGATCGGTATTCAGCCGGATGTGCTGGTCTGTCGCGCGGATTCGGAGGTCCCGGACGATGTTCGCGCCAAGATCGCGCTGTTCGGGGACGTGGACGAAGACGCAGTGATCCCGCTGCCGACTGCCGATTCGATCTACGAGGTCCCACTGATCCTGGAGGACGCCGGGCTCGGCAGATACTTGAGCGAGCACTTCGGCTGGATGGACATTGCGCCGGAATTGCGAGGTTGGTGCGCACTGGTGGACCGTATCCGGCAGCCGAGGACGACAGTCCGGATCGCGCTGGTTGGAAAGTATGTCGAACTGCACGACGCCTACATGAGTGTCATGGAGTCGCTGGAACACGCGGCCCTGGCGCACGATCTGGCGGCGGAAATCGTCTGGGTCAACTCCGAGCGTCATGATCTCGATGTGATGCTGGACGAGTTGAAGGACGTGTCCGGCATCGTTGTGCCTGGCGGGTTCGGCGCGCGCGGCATAGAAGGGAAGATCGTTGCCGCCCAGTACGCGCGAGTTCGCAAGATCCCGTATCTCGGGTTGTGCTACGGGCTGCACATGGCGGTCATTGAGGTAGCCCGTAGCATACTGGGACTGACAGACGCCAACAGCACCGAGATAGACCCCGACACGCCGCATCCAGTCATCGACATCATGCCCGAACAACGGGACGTGGATATGGGTGGTACCATGCGGCTCGGGCTGTATCCGTGCACCCTTGTTCCTGGCACGCGTGCCGCCGAGGCGTACGCCCTGGCGAACGTCGATGAGCGTCACCGCCATCGGTTCGAGGTCAACAACGAGTACCGCGACCGGCTCGCCAGTGCGGGCCTCATTGTCAGTGGTCACTCGCCGGACGGAAAGCTGGCAGAGATCATGGAGCTGAAGGACCACCCGTGGTTCGTCGGTGTGCAGTTCCATCCGGAGTTCAAGTCCCGGCCAACGCGGCCTCATCCGCTTTTTGACCATTTCATGGCAGCGGCACGGAAGGTCTTGCATGAGGGCGATCAGCAGTCACTTCCGCTCGGAGAAGCGCTTGCAGTGCAGTCCGTCCGGGCATAGGGCGTGGTTGATTGTGACCCCTCAGGCATTGTGATAGGATTCGCAATCGGTGCGGGACCCGAGGGAGAACCCGCTTGTAGATCGGAAGCAACTCAAGGCGGCGGGCCTTGCGGCTGGATTGGGTTGCTCGATCGTTTCCGCCGTCATCGTGAGCGTCCTTGGGGGAATTCTTCTGGATCGCTGGCTCGATACGACCCCACTCTTTACCCTTGCTGGCGTGCTACTGGGCATATTGACCGCGGGCATGCAATTGATCAGACTTGCCCGCACTGGACGTGAGTAACGGTGCTTGAAAGCGGGTACCGTACGTGGTGAAATCAGGCGGTTGCCGAGGAGTAGCGGCAAGGAGCTTCGATGGACTTACACGTTGAAGTCGCCCCGGAGGTGCTTGGAAGGGTATCGATTCCCGGTACCGACCTCGAGCTCCTCATCACGAATTCCTTCTTTACGATGCTACTGGTCATGGGGGCCCTGTTGGTTGTCGGCGCCCTGATCGCCCGACGAGCCACTCTCATCCCGAGTCATGTTCAATCTGTATTCGAATTGATGACCGAGTTCATGCTTCGGCTTGTGGAAAGCGCGGCCGGGGGAACCTTTGCCAGGCGGATTTTCCCGCTCATCGGGACGCTGTTCATTTTTATTCTGTTTGCCAACTGGACCGGCCTCCTGCCGGGAATGGAAACGATTCACTGGGATGTTGATGGTCAACATATCCCGTTACTCCGGCCACCCAGCGCGGACCTGAACATGACCATTGCGATGGCGCTTGTGACTTTTGTCGTCGTCCAGATTGCGGGCGTGTCGAGTCATGGAGTGATCGGGCGACTGAAACATATGGCGCAAGGGCCTCTTTGGCTCGCCTGGCTCTTGTTCATGATCGAAGTCATCAGTGAGCTTTCGCGCATCATTTCCCTCTCCTTCCGTCTTTTTGGGAACGTCTTTGCAGGCGAGGTTCTGCTGGGAGTGATGTATACCATCGCCAACATAATCAAGATCAGCGTTGTCGGTCTCCTGCTGCCGGTGGTGTTCCTCTATCTGGAGGTGCTGTTCGGATTCATCCAGGCGCTGGTCTTTGCCTTGCTGACTATGATCTATATTGTTCTCGCGGCCGCTCATGAAGAGGGTCACGAAGAGCACGAGTCAGGTCACGGAGAGTGGAAGGAACCGGCGGATGTTGAGGAGGGCTCAGCCCGCGCATCCGCAGGGGACTGAGTAAATTAGTGGACGGTCGCCCGCCGAACGGGCGTTGGGATCGTGTAGGTAGAGGTTTATCGGCACGCTGAGCGGGCCGATGGTAGGGAGGAAGTCAGAGTGTTCGCTGACGTTACAGATCCAGCAGTTGTCGTTCCGATGGCCGCCGCACTCGCAATCGGGCTTGGAGCGATTGGTCCAGGGCTCGGAATCGGGCTGGCGGTTCGGGGCGCAATGGAAGCACTCGGACGCAACCCGGAAGCGGAAGGCGCGATTCGTCTGACGATGATTATCGGTGCCGCCCTCGCCGAGGCTATTGCCATTTACGCGTTCGTTGTTGCGGTCATCATCGCGTTCGCGCTGTAGCTGAGTGGACCCGGCGCCCGCGGCAACGCTCCGGGGCGCCTTTGCACCGACGAATCGCAGGTTCGTTCAGGCAGGTGCCGCGGCGTCGAACCGCTGAAATCTGGGCGCTAGCCTTGCGAGCCCGAGCTTGACGATGGGGAAGTGCTAATGGAAGCGCTCGGCATTGATGGTGTGAACCTCCTGATCCAGCTCTTCGCGTTTGTCGTGTTCGTCGCGATCTTCTGGAAGTTCGCGCTCGGTCCGATTACGCGTATGCTGGACGAGCGTCAGGAGCGCATCCGGGAAAGCATGGAAGCTGCTGAGCGGATGGAGCAGGAGCTCGCCGCGACGCAGGCTCGCAACGAGGAGATCCTGCAGGAAGCGCGTCGGGAGGCGCAGGAGATTCTCAGTACGGCGCGGGAGAACAGCGACCAGGTTCTCGCCCGCGCCCGCGAACAGGCGCAGAAGCAGTCCGACGATATGATCGAGAAAGCGCGGACGACGATTGAAGCCGAGACTCAACAGGCCTGGATACAGCTTCGCCAGGACGTTGCCGATCTCGCGATCGCCGCGGCGACGAAGATCGTACGCCAGGAACTCGATCGCGAGAAGCACGCAGAGTTGATCCAGGAAACACTGGCCGAGGCGGAAAGCGAGCGCCCGCAAGCGTGAGGCGGGTGACGGCGATGGCTCCAGTCCTGCCGGGCAGTGAAGAGCCGGACTATCTGAGGGAGAGCAACGGATGGCTATCGCGGGTGCAGCAAAACGCTACGGACAAGCCGCGTTTGATGTTGCCCGGGAGCACGATCTCGTCGATCGGTGGGACGAGGATCTCCGGACGCTTGGGGAGGTCCTGAGCGACCCGGGGACGATGGAGTATTTCCTCAGTCCAGCGGTTCGACAGTCCTCCAAGGAGGACGCGCTGGAACGGATGCTCCCTGATGAAAGCCAGCTCTTGCTTCGAAACCTCCTTCTCCTCCTGCTGGAACGCCGACGGTTCCACCAGGTGGACGATGTTATCGCGACATTCCGGGAGCTCGTGATGGAGTCACGAGGAATCGCTGTCGCGCGTGTCAAGACTGCAATCGAGCTTAGTCCAGACGAGCAGGAACAGGTGCGCAGTCGCCTCGGTGAGATCATGAACCGCCAGATCGAATTGATTCCGCAAGTGGATCCAGAGATTATTGGCGGGATTGTCGCGCAGATCGGTGACGACATGCTGGACGGCAGTGTTCGAAGCCGACTTGACCAGATGAGACGTGGAATGGCTCGTTAGGGGTGTGCGTCCCGAACGACGTAAAGTGAGTTGAGCGCATAACGAAGGGCATGATCCCGACTGGGCGAGTGGCCAATTCGAGATTCTGGAGGAGTCATGGTCGCACGATCGACTGAAATTCGCGACATTCTGAAACAGCAGATCGAGTCGTTCGGTACCGAGCTGTCGGTGACGAACGTTGGGTATGTCGTGGAGGTCGGTGACGGTATCGCCCAGGTCCACGGACTGCGCGACGTTATGGCCAACGAGCTCGTCGAATTCTCCAACGGTGTGATGGGCATGGCCTTCAACCTGCAGGAAGACTCGGTCGGTGTCATTATCATGGGTGAGTACACCGACATTGAAGAGGGTGACGAGGTCAAGTCCACTGGCCGCATTATTCAGGTGCCGGTCGGACAGGCGCTTGTCGGACGCGTAGTCAACGCGCTTGGCCAGCCGCTCGATGGCAAGGGTCCCATTGACACGGAAACGTTCCGTCCGGTGGAGCGTATCGCTCCCGGTGTCATTCGGCGGCAAGACGTCGACACGGCTCTGCAGACCGGGATCAAGGCGATCGACAGCATTATCCCGATCGGTCGGGGGCAGCGAGAGCTGATCATCGGCGACCGCCAGACGGGCAAGAGTGCGATCGCCATCGACACGCTCATCAATCAGAAGGACACGGACGTCATCTCGATCTACGTTGCTATTGGCCAGAAGCGAGCGCAAGTCGCGCAGACGGTCGCGACGCTGGAGCGCCACGGAGCGATGGACAGCACGATTGTCGTGGTGGCGTCGGCTTCTGACCCTGCACCGATGCAGTTCATCGCGCCATATGCCGGCTGCGCGATGGGCGAAGAGTTCATGGAGAACGGCGGACACGCACTGGTTATCTACGACGATCTCTCCAAGCATGCCTGGGCCTACCGGCAAGTGTCCTTGCTCATGCGGCGCCCACCGGGTCGGGAGGCGTATCCCGGCGACGTGTTCTATCTGCACTCCCGGCTCCTGGAGCGTGCCGCCCGGATGCGAGATGACCTCGGCGGCGGCAGCCTGACGGCCCTGCCTATTATTGAAACCCAGGGGAACGACGTCTCCGCGTACATTCCCACCAACGTGATTTCGATTACGGACGGTCAGATCTTCCTGGAAACGGACCTCTTCTACGCAGGTGTCCGGCCCGCTGTCAACGCGGGACTCTCGGTCTCCCGGGTCGGCGGTGACGCCCAGATCCGTGCGATGCGCCAGGTGGCGGGCCGAATGAAGCTGGAGTTGGCGCAGTTCCGGGAGCTGGCGGCATTTGCCCAGTTCGCGTCTGACCTCGATCCAGCGACCCGACGGCAGATCGATCGGGGACAACGGCTCACCGAGGTTCTGAAACAGCCGCAGTACCAGCCGATGCCGGTTGAAGAGCAGGTTGCCTCGATCTGGCTTGCCACGAACGGCTACATGGATGATGTGCCGGTGGAACGTGTCGGTGAGTGCGAGGCGGCGTTCCTGGAGCATATGCGGTCGTCGCATGGTGACCTGCTTGCGAAGATCGTTGAGCATGGCCGGCTTGAGGATGACATGATCGAAGCGCTTCAGAAGGCCGCTGAAGACTTCAAGAAGAACTGGTCCTAGCGGGCGAGGTTCGGCATGGTGAGTCTGGGAATCACAAGGGAGGGCGAGAGCTTTGGCGACACCGCGTGAGATCCGGAGACGGATCACAAGCATTCGCAATACCTCCCAGATTACGCGCGCAATGGAAATGGTTGCCGCGTCCAAGATGCGACGCGCTCAGCAGGCGGTGACCGCGTCGAGACCGTACTCGGAACGGCTGCGGCTGATGATCGGTGACCTGGCGGCGATGCAGGTGACTGAGGACGAGCAGAGTCAGTTTCCGCTACTCGAGCGACGGGAGATCAACCGGTCGCAGATCATGCTTATCACCGCCGACCGGGGACTGGCCGGTGCATTCAACTCCAATGTGATCCGGCGAGCAATGCAGTTCATGCGTGAGCGCGAAGAGGGCTACGAGAACATCGACATGATCGCCATCGGCCGAAAAGGTCGCGACTATATGACGCGATACGGGCAGCCGCTGGTGGCGGATTTCACCAATCTTCCAGACCGGATCTCGATCGATGATGTCCGCCCGATGATCCAGATCGCAAGCGAGGACTTCGTCAGCGGCAAGGTGGATGCAGTCTATGCGATCT
>SKKR01000300.1 GCA_007123655.1 Thermomicrobiaceae bacterium | reverse complement strand
CGGCTGTTCAGAGGACGCGAATCGGTGAGGAATACGTGCCTCGCGGGTACGCGCAGCCGGGAGATGAACCTCACGACCAGCGCGATCCGGTCATCACGTCCGAAGCGGATGCAGATGAGATCGCCCGCGAGTACGCGGTTCAGTTGCGACATGACCTGGTCGAGATTCGCTCGATCGAGCAAATGACAGCCCAAGAGGCGGCAGATGAACGCGGGCGTCTCCGTGAGGATCTGATCGAACAGGATGTGCCGATCTGGCGAGTGGAGCTCGTTACTGAATCCGAGACCGCGGTGTACTACCTCAATGGAAACGACGGAAGTATGGCCGCGATCAGTGTGACCTACAAGATCGACCTGGGCATCGACGATTCGTAGCCGGCATCTCAATGATCAGTCCGAGGCTCACCAGACGGCCGCGGCGGCGCCGACCCGGGGGAAAGGTCTGACGCCGCCGGCCGCGAAAGGGATGGGATGATGGGAAGGAGTTCTGTCTCAAATCCGGCGGCGGTCAGGCCGCCCGGGCGTCACTCGCGGTTTCGACAATGTCTCGCAACTCGTCCAGAAAGTGTCGGCCGAAGCGATCCTGCTGCGTCACCCGCCACTCCCGGCTGTGTGCCTTGACGAGCGCCTTCGTTTCCTCCGGCATCCGATCGATATTCCGCTTGATTCCCTCAAGATGGGGATTCTGTTCCTGGAAACACCGTGTCTCAGCGGCCATCTCCTCGCTGACCTTGTCCGGACGTTCCAGCATGTGTCCCAGTTCGTTTCCGTGTTCATCGAACACGATCACGACCGGGATCGGCTGATGCCCCATCTTGTTTCGGTAGTTATCCGCCAGGTCACGATGCTCTTCTCGGAGCAGCACCCTGATCTCAAGCCCGGGAACCTCTCGGGCCAGTTTCACCAGCACAGGAACGAACTGGGCGGAATCGATGCACCAGTCCTCGGTAATCACCAGAAACCGGTATCGCGCCTGAGAGAAGATTTCTCGATCAGCCCCGTCAATCTCTGCGGACTCGATGTTCTCCAGGAACTGGTCCCGGCGGCTCTTCATCGATGAAATGTACGTATCGATGTCGACCGCCTGTGTCTCGTACCGTTCGAATGCCAATGTCATACCGCTATCATGTCCCCTTCGTGACGGATTCGTATCCAAATGCCTGATAGTTCTAACGCATGACCCGGTCCGTTATTCCCGGGATGCTGCCCGGCCATGAATGACCGGGCTAATTGGACAGTGGATTGACTAGCCGGGAAACAGGCGTCGCTAGCCCGCTCGTCGTAGCGGCGGAATGACTTCCCGGGAGACCTTTTCCAGGGTGTCGAACTGGTCTTCGGGGGGCATGGGGAAGATGAAGTCCGTGAACCCGAGTTCCCGGTATGGTTGAACCACCTCGCGCAGCTGCGTCTCATGCTCGAACGGAGGGGTCCATGTGTAAACGGAACAGCGGATGTCGTCCGGGTTCCGACCGGCCTTCTCAGCAGCCGAACGGAGCCAACCCACCTGTTCTCTGGCCTTTTCCGGCTCCGCGCGTGTGTTCCAGATGTCCGCGTGGCGGCCGGCAATGCTGATCGTCCGCTTGCCAAACGCCCCGGCGACGATTGGAATGTGCGGTTTCTGCAGCGGTTTGGGCTCAAACGGCGCATCGACGAACTGGTAATAGGTACCGTTGAAATCGGTGCGACGCTCGCTCATCAGGAGCCGAAGTATCTGCAGCGCCTCTTCGTACATGTCGACTCGCTCCTTTACGGATGGAAACGGGTAGGAATACGCCACGTGCTCCCGTTCCATCCATCCCGCGCCGATGCCAAGCTCGACCCGGCCGTTGCTGGCATGGTCGATCGTCAGTGCCTGCTTGGCCAGCAATCCCGGGTTGCGATAGGTGTTCCCGCTGACCATAATCCCGAACCGTATCCGGCTGGTGACCATGCCGAGTGCCGCGATGAGTGTCCAGGCCTCGTAGTACGGAGTGTCCTCGTTGTCGCTTGCCATGAAGTGATCGACAACCCAGGCGGTGTCCCATCCGAGGTTTTCGATCATTTGCCAGGTGCGGATCAGCTCCGGGACGGGTTTCCTGTTTCCGGTGCCGATACCGAATCGAAGTGGATGCGTCATGCCGAGCCCTTTCTCCCTCTTTTCGGATTCTTGCAGCCGTCGGACGTAGCCATCATTCTAGGACAGATCGTTCCCGGGCATAGAGAACTGGTCCCGCGCGGCGCGTGCCCCGACCGGTTTCCGGTATCATGAGAGGCGCCACAACCGGTGTTGAGTGCTGCGATGAAGCCCGGAGGTAATACGGTGGACTGCGTCTTTCTGCGGGGGATACGGCTTTACGGCTACCACGGCACACACATTGAAGAAACTCGCCTGGGACAGCGTTTCGAGCTGGATATCGAAGCGCGTCTGGATCTCCGGCCTGCCGGGGAGTCCGACGATCTCACCAAGGGGGTCAGCTACACGGACCTGTTCGAGGTCGCCCGGGACGTGGTCGAGGGCGAGCCGCTCAATCTGATCGAGACCGTCGCGCATCGGGTGGCGACCCGAACCCTGGAGCGGTTTCCGCCGGTTGATTCGGTGGTCGTTGAGATCCGGAAACCGTCCGCGCCGGTGCAGACCGGCGGGCTCGACCACACTGGGGTTCGGATCGAACGTCGCCGGGAAGCGGGTCAATGATGACGCGTCCCGCGGACGAAGCACGGGATTTCCGAATGGATGAAACCCGGCTTGAACGCGCAGTCCACGAGATTCTCGCCGGGATCGGGGCGGACCCGGATGACCCCCGCCTGCGGGAGACGCCGGCTCGCGCGGCCACGATGTACGCCGAATTATTCGGCGGTATGCACGTTGACGCCGGGCAATTCCTCGCTGATCCACTGCCGGAAGACCACCGTGATCTGATCGCATTGCGGGATATCGAGGTCCGGTCGATGTGCGAGCATCACCTGGTTCCCATGGTGGGGGTGGCACACGTCGCGTATATCCCGGACGGCAAGATCGTCGGGTTTGACCGGATCGTTCGAGTGGTCGACACGCTGGCTCGCCGCCCGCAGGTTCAGGAACGGCTGACCGGTGAAATCGCTGATACGATCGAGCGTCACCTGGAACCGGCTGGCGTTGCGGTCATGCTGATCCTGGAGCAGATGTGCATGACGATCCGCGGGGAACGCCAGGCGCGAAGCCGTACGGTGACGAGCGCCTACCGCGGCCTGTTCGTAGCCGAACCGGACTGGCGAGCCGAGTTCCGGTTCGCAACCCGGCAGCCGGAGGAATGGAATGAGCGAACCGGTCGTGAATTCTGAACAACCGGCACATTCGGTTTTCACCTGGGGCGCGAAGACCTGGGTCATGGGCATTCTCAATCTATCGCCGGATTCGTTCAGCGGTGACGGGCTGCAACCTGACGTCCAACAGGCGGTCGAGCGAGCCCTGGATATCGAACATGAAGGGGCCGAAATCATCGATGTCGGTGGTCAATCGACCCGTCCCGGACATGTCGAGATCGACGCACGGGAGGAGGCGGATCGGGTCGTCCCCGCAATCCGGGCAATTCGCGAACAGTCCACCGTCCCGATCTCGATCGACACCTACCGGGCTAGCGTGGCGGAAGCTGCGCTCGACGCGGGCGCCACGCTGGTGAACGATGTTCGCGGGTTGACCGCGGACCCGGAACTGGCGGACCTCGTGGCTACTCGAGGGGTGCCCGTGGTGATCATGCACGATATCCAGATCCGGGATCAGGCGACGATGCTCCCACAGCTCGTGACCGAGCTGTCATTCAGAATCGATCAGGCAATGAGCCGAGGCGTCAGGCGGGAACAAATCATCATCGATCCCGGTTTTGGCTTCGGGAAACAGGCACCGATGAATCTGGAACTGCTTCGCCGGCTGGGGGAACTGCGCGTGTTCGGGCTGCCGATCCTTGCCGGAACGTCCCGTAAAGGGACGATCGGAAAGGTTCTGGGCACCGAGCCGGATGACCGGATGGAAGGATCAGCGGCCATGGCGGCGATCGCGATTGCCAACGGCGCGGATATCGTTCGGGTGCACGATGTCCGGCAACTGGTGCGCGTTGCCCGGATGACCGATGCGATCGTTCGGGGGACCTGGTGCGAGCATTCCTCGGAATAGGTGGCAACCTGGGATACCGGCATGTGAACCTGCGTGCCGCCGCGAAGCGGATTCGCGAACGGATGCCGCTACTGAACGCCTCGTCGCTCTACGAGACCGCCCCGGTCGGCTTTCAGAATCAGCCAACATTTCTGAACGCCGTGCTGGAGGTTGACGCGCCGGAGGACCCGCAGGAGCTCTACCGGATCATTCGGGAGGTTGAGGCTGATCTGGGCAGGGAGCGCACGTTTGCCAACGCCCCGCGAACGATTGATCTCGACATCCTGCTCCACGGCGATACGGTACTCGAGGCCGAACATCTGACGATCCCACACCCCCGCATGCACGAGCGGGCGTTCGTCATGGTTCCGCTGGCGGAGATCGCCGGGGACGTGCGAGACCCCCGGTCCGGCATCACGATGCGCGATCTCGCGGGGAAACTTGGCGACACGAGCGCGCAGGTATGGGTGATCGCCGGTGGCGACTGGATCGATGAGGGGACTCCCGGCGAAGGTGGTCCCTGACGTAACTTCTAAACCCTATGGCGCCAGGATTCTGAGGTTGTGCGCGAGATCTTCTTCTGAGTAATCACCGCGGAGCAGCGCCTGGGTGTCACCGTTCGTGTCGATAAAATAGATGACATCCGTATGCGCCAGCCAGTAGGCGGTGCCATCCTCTTCGGCGTCTGGTTCGGTTCCATGATCATGGTCCTCGCCAGACGCATCCGCCTGCTCCTGTTCGTCCAGGAACTCCTCGGGATCGTGCTCGCCTTCTTCGATAGCGGCGACGACCTCGGGATCCGCGGGAATCGGCTCACCCGGGGCAACGAAGTACGCTTCCCAGAGCGGCTCCAGCGATTCACGATCCGCGGTCAGCGCATGCCAGGTTGGGATATCCGCGACTCCGCGCGTCTCCGAGTACTCGCGCATCACTTCCGGCGTATCGCGTTCCGGGTCCACCGTAATCGCCAGAAGCGCCACGTTTTCCTGCACATCCTCCGGAAGGCTCTCGTATGCCAGACGCATCCGGTTGACGATCAGCGGACAGACATCCGGACAGTTGGTGAAGATGAACGTCAGCGCGACGGCCTGTCCCTGAAAGTCCGAGAGCCGAACGACGTCACCTCGGTGATCGAGCAACGTGAACGGCGGCGCCTGCTGCCCTTCCATGTCGGTACCGATGAGCTCCGGCTCGTCGCTACACGCGGCGAGCGCCAGCAAGCCGGCAACAGTGAGTAGCAATATAGCGAGACCACGGAGGGAGGGACGGAAGAGTCCTGTCATTTGGCACCTGTGTCAATCGTCGATGCGCCGGGTCCAACTGCGTTTCACGCTGCCGGGAATTGTACAGATTCCGGGTCGTGTGACGTGGGGAAACGCTCGTGTCGTCCCGGGTCTCAGCCCGCGTTTTCCGGGAGAAAGCGCCCGACTGTCGACGAGAGATCCGCGAGATCGAACGGTTTGGACAGGTAAGCATCCGCCCCGACTTCTGCCGCGGCCGACTCCGGGTCCTCCACGGCTGTCAGAATAATGAGTGGTGCTCGAGCGGCGCCGGAGTCCCGGTACGCTCTGGCGAAGTCACGACCATCAATGACCGGCATGCGGCTATCGAGCAGGATGACATCCGGATCGAGCTCGGGGAGCACCCGGAGCGCGGTCTCGCCCTCTGGCGCGCAGACGACGGTGTAGCCGTCATCCTCGAGCGCAAACGTAATCAGTTCCCTGATGCTTTCGTCATCGTCGATCACCAGGACGGTTCCACGAGAAGGTCGATTGCACATTTGAACTCCACCTGCTGCCCGCTGTCACGGATGACGCATCGAACATCGTCGCGGATCTTCCACGACGTACGTTCTGTTGATGGTTCCCGTAACGCATGTCCTGACTATAGCATACGCTGTCCTGTTCGACGGGGACCGACTTCCCGCAGGACTTTGCTCCCTGGACAACTGGGACGTTCTGGCTACGTCGTGGCTAGACTGACCGTTCTGCCCGGGTTCCGATGCCGGTCATGAACCGATCTCGCCACAGGACCGGGTTTCGCTCCGGCCGCGCCGTCGCCGACGCGTCATCGACCCTGGCGGCGATGAAGTGAGGCCCGTTTGTGGACACCGCGGTGGTCACCAGTTGCTCGAAATGTGACTGGTCGGTCGCCCAGTAACTCTGGGGGATGCCGCAGCTTTCGGCGACGCGTACGATGTCGGTGGGTCCGGCAGTCGCGGTGGCCTGCTTGCCGGTGATCTGGTAGAGGCCGTTGTCCCAGATGATCACGGTCAGGTTGGCTGGCGCCAGCGTGGCGATCGTGGTCAGCGCGCCGAGGTTCATCAGGATCGAACCGTCGCCTTCCAGCGCGATCACTCGTCTGTCCGGCTGGGCGAGTGTCACGCCGAGGGCAATTGGCGCGGCGAGACCCATGCTTCCGAGCATGTAGAAGTTCTCCGGCCGGTGCCCGGCATCCAGCAAGTCGAAGTTGGTGTTTCCGATGCCGGCGATCACCGCTTCGTTCCCCGAAAGATGGCTGACAAGGCGCCTGGTCAGGTCGTTCCGGCTCATTACCCTGTATGCGGTCCGGTTCGCGCTCATCGTCCGTCCTTTCAGCGTTTCGTTCCGCCGCTACCTGTCCGCTTTCCCGCCGGTCAGAAGCGGGTTGATGAAGAGCACGGACGGGGAACCGGTCCTGAAGCTCTGTTGGATAACCCGGCTCGCCACCGGTTCGACATCTTCCGGCCGTTCCAGCGTGCGATGCGGGATTCCCAGCGCGTCCAATGCGGGGCGAATGGCCCGGCTGATTGGAACCTGCACCGGGTTGAACTCACCGAGCACGCCACGCTCCCCGATGATCATCGCGACCGGTAACTGGTACGGTACGACCAGCGAAGCGAGCGCGTTGACACTGTTTCCAAAGCCACTGGACTGCATCATGACGACGCTCCGTCTCCCACCCATCGCATACCCGGCCGCGATCCCGATCGCTTCTTCTTCCCTGCTTGCGGCGAAGGCGTCCATCCCCGGATCCGCTGATGCTCCATCGATGAGCGGGGTTAGCACCTCGTCCGGCACATAGATCGCCAGGTCGATCTCGCTCGATTGCAGACAGCCGAGCAGTTGCTCCGCCCAGGTCACACGCGACTCCTCTTTGGTTCATGACGATGTCGTCAGGCCACGTCGCCTGACGTACGATAGGCTCGTTTTCCGGACAATACCCGGATTCGGCGACGTCGTAAAGAAAATGAACACCGTGAGGAACCGCGTGAATGGGACGAGGCTGCAATGACGAGTGACCAGACATGCATCGTTATCCGTCCAGGTGACGAATACGGAGGAATGCAGGGACTCTCCTACCAGGCGGGGATCTCCGCCGAGTCGGTTGGTTCAAGGGGACTGTGTATGCATCTGCTGGAGATGCCGCCCGGCGCGAAAGCGAGACCGCACCTGCACGAAAACCACGAAACCGCGATCTACGTGCTCGGAGGATTGGCGGAGATGTGGTACGGAGAGCGCCTTGAGCATCACGTGACCTGTGAGCCGGGTGATCTCATCTACATCCCCGCAGGGGTACCCCATCTTCCCGCGAACCGGTCTCAGACGGAACCGTGTACGGCCGTGATCGCCCGGACGGACCCGAACGAGCAGGAAAGCGTGGTCCTGCTGCCGGAACTGGAGACCCGGTAATCTCGCTCCCGGTTTCCATCATGAAGTGGTCGAAGTACATCGTTACTTCGGAGCTTCGTTGTAGCCGTGCGCGGGTGAGATTCCGGATCATCGGGTGACGAGCGAAGCGTTTTCACTTGTATCGATGGCGAACCTTCAAAAGCCCAGGTCAGTCCGCTTCAGTCCCGGCGTGGTTGCTGTTCGTCGGAACTCGAGCCCTGCTCTTGTTCGGAATCGTCCGCATCAGAGTCAGAGGGCCTATCAACGTCAAGTATGTTCCCGGATTCGTCGTCAGCGAGTTCCGGCGCGGCGTCGCTATCCTCAGTACGTTTCCCTTCGTCCTCGCTTGACGACGTTTCAGGAGAGACGGGTAACGACGCCTTCCAGCGCCGATAGTGATCGCTGACGTCGTCCTCGGTGTCAT
>SKKR01000141.1 GCA_007123655.1 Thermomicrobiaceae bacterium | reverse complement strand
TCGGGAATCCAACATCCAGTCACGCGAACAACTCCCAGAGCTCGAGCGTTTCTCAGAAAACGTGAATGCAATTCGATGAGACTCTAGGGTTGCCCGACCCCTTCGCTGTCGCTCAGAGCGAGCTCTGTGCGACCGCGTTGATCCGCCGTTTCCGTCGGGCCGACAGGAAGGGGGTGTCTCAGAAGCATCAACCGGGTAGTGGCGTCGCTCCGCATGCGCCACTGTGTTCATGACTCTCTACGCAGAAGCTACATTGACGCCCTAGCGGTTCGTTCAACGCGTCGGTTGCGAGCACACGATGCCAGGTAGAGACGCCAGCCACTATCCGCGAGAGCATTGTCAACCACACTCGCGGGCTCGTCGGCCCCTACGCGGGCTGTCAATGCCGGTGTGAATCGGCCCAGGCCTCTGAAGTCACAAGACCGAAGGCGACATTCGACCGAAACGGTGTCAGCCCTGACGGCTGCGGCTGTCTTCCCGGAAGAATCCGACGATGCTGTCGCTGCTGACCGACGCCTCGGCGGCTTCGTCCAGAACTTCGACGTACGTGATTCGGGTCCAGGGATAGATGACGGTTTTGACCCCGTCCACAAGCATATTGAGCGGCTTACCATCCTTCTTCCGAGGGTTGTGAACGACAATGCAGTTATCCTGCGGATCCGGAAATTTATCCAGCTCTGCGAGCACCGACTCCTCGTTCAGTACGTGCAGAATTACGCGAACTGACACGCTGAATCCTCACCTTCCAGCCAGTACCGCACTGGTTTGCGGGCCTGGTTACATTCGAAGTCCATAGATCTTTCCGTCAAGGCTTCCAACGACGACGACTCCATCACTGATTGCCGGGCTCGACGTCACCGCACCACCGACGCGATAACGCCAGACAATCTCGCCGTCCTTGAGGTTGATACAGTGGATGAATCCGTCAATGGTGCCGACATACCCGTAACCTCCGTGGATCGCGATGGTCGACGTGATCTGATTGGCTATCTGGTTCCTCCAGAGCTCCGTGCCGTCTTCGATGTTCATCGCGTAAATCGCTCCGTCGGTGGAGCCGATGAACGCGCTGCTTCCAAGAACTCTGGGACTCCCCAGCACCGGACGCTGCGTCTGAAAGTGCCACAGTCGCTCGCCGTCCTGAAACCGAAGGGCGTAAACGCCGCCATCGGCGTTCCCGACGATGACTGTTTCCGATTCGACTGCCGGTGATGAAAGGACTCTGTCGCCGAGCTGGCTCCGCCATTTGAGACGACCATCGGGCGCGGAAAAGCAGTAGACGGCCCCGTCGTCTGACCCGATAACGACGTGATCCTTGTAAACCGTCGGAGATGAGCGCACTGGTCCCCAGGTACGATGCCGCCACAGGAGATTACCCTGCTGAACGTCAACGCAGTAACAATAGCTGTCGTCACAACCGAATACCGCGGCGTCACTGAATGCGCTGGCGGATGAGCGAACCGGCATCGCCGTCCGAAACGACCACTTCAGCCGTCCATTCGCTGCGCGCAAGCCATAGGCATGCTGGTCTTCCGAGCCGATGACGACGGTTTCGTCCAGGACCATTGGTCGAGCGACCACGCCGCGCTGGCACCGGAATCGCCAGTTGATCGTACCGTCACTGGCGCCGAGCGAATAGACATAGCCGTCATATGATCCGATGTAGGCTCGTCGATTGACGACCGTTGGGCTGCCGCGCACCTCATCTCCGGTCTGTACTGCCCAGATGATACGTTCCTTCGCGGGCATCGTCCCGTCTGGGAGAGGAGCCTCCGGAACCGGGAGTTCGGCCAAAGTCGGATCCGGTGCCGAATGAACGATTGCAACGTCGTCATCCCGCGCTGGTTCGACAGAGGGCTGTGGCAATCCATTCGATGTCGCCGAAACATGATCGTCAGCCAGCACTCGACGGAACGCCTGCGCCATCGCTGCCGCGGACGGGAACCGGTCCGCCGCCGAATAGGCCAGCGCTCCATTGAGGACTTCCTCGAAACCCTGTGACAGCTCCGGATTCAGGCTGCGTGCCGGGCGTTGCTCGAAGGTGAACGGTGTCTCGCTCCGTGGGTCGGACCCGGTTGCCAGGTGATGCAGCGTCGCTCCCAGCGCGTACAGGTCTCCCCGCGGTTCCGCAACACCCCGGTACTGCTCCGGAGGCGCGTATCCCTCGGTCCCGATCATCGTCCCTTTCTGCATCGGCTGGAACGTTCGGGCAATTCCGAAATCGATCAGCGCCAGGCTTCCGTCGACGCGGAGCATAATGTTCGATGGCTTGAGATCGCGGAAGACAATCGGCTCCGGCTGGTGTTCGTGGAGAAATGACAGGACGTCGAGAATCTGCAATCCCCAGGAGATCAGCGTGTCTTCGGAAAGCGGGTCCGATTGCTGTTCGACGAGAGACTCGAGATCCTGACCGTCGATGAACTCGAGCACCAGATAGATGAGCCCGCCGTCGGTGAAGAAGTCAAAGATCTTCGGAATAGCAGGATGACTCAGGGTTGCCAGCATCGCCGCTTCCTGTTCGAAGTTCGCGATGCGCAGCACCCGAGTCTGGTTGTCCGGCGCCACCACGTGCATCTCTTTGATCGCGCAGAGGCGTTCAACGTGCTTGAAGCGTAGATCACGCGCGGCATAAACGGTGCTCATCCCGCCACGGCCGCAGATTCTGAGGATCTCGTACCGATCCTCGAGCACGGTGCCTTGGCTGAGCAGGGTTGTTGCCGGGCGCCTCGATGGCTCCATACGTGTCGTCTCGCAATCCGGGTAAACGTGACGCGCGTGGTCCAGGCGGGAACCGCCAGATGCGTGATTTCACCGGTCCGGTAGGGACCTGCGTTACCCGGAATGGTATCGGCTGACGGTCTATTCCGTTATGACCCAAAAGTTTCGGATGCGTGGGAAGCGCGATGTATAATCCAGTCTGCTCGCGGGACGAATGGGGATCTGCGACTGGCTAGTGGAGGATACGTGGAGCGATACGAACAACCCCCGTACCCGCAGGCAGTTCCCGAGTCTCCCCCCGAATCGGATCCAGACGCCGAACCCGGTGAGTCCCCGGGCGAAGACACATCCAGTAAGCGGGACAACCGGACGACAGCCTGGGAAATCATTGAAACCATTCTCCTGGCGCTCCTGATCTTCCTTATGGTTCGCGGCGTGGTGCTGAATTTTCGGGTCGACGGGAACAGCATGGAGCCGTCGCTTTCCCACGCCGAGATGTTGATCATCAACCGTCGTGCGTACACCAGCCTCGACGTCAACTCGATGCTCAGCTACCTGCCCGGCATCGATCGGGCTGACGAAGATCGTCGTTACCTGTTCAATCCCCCGAATCGCGGCGACATCGTAGTCTTCCGACCGCCAGGGACGAACGGGGACCCTTACATCAAACGCATCATTGGCCTTCCCGGAGAAACGATCGAAGTGAGGGACGGGGCGGTGTACGTCGACGGACAGCGACTCGATGAGCCGTACGTCAGTTCGCCCACAGCTTGGCGTGGTAGTGGGGCAGAGCCGTCCGTGGAAATACCCGACGACGAGTATTTCATGCTGGGCGATAACCGTTCGAACTCCAGTGACTCGCGCTCGTTCGGGACAGTTCCAAAGGAGAATATTATCGGCAAATCCTGGCTTGCGTACTGGCCTCCAGGTTCGATTCAGCTCTTCCCCTCACCGTCGTACGCGTCGGAGTAGCCGTTGCCTCGATCTCTGGCGAGTGTTCGACTCGGGTAGTAGAATCGAAATCAGGTCTCACGCACGATACGGCGCGTGCTCGTTCAAGACGATTCAGGATCCGATATTCCTGATTGGCGCGTGAGGAAGGTTCACCGGATGATTGAGACGATAGTCGACAGTATCCGCGTCAGTCTCGTAACACAACATCGGGTAGTCATCCTCAAGGAAGTCAATGGCGAACGACATCTGCCGATCTGGATTGGCCCGTTCGAAGCGGAAGCCATTGCAATGGAGTTGCAGGGCGTCACGGCCGCGCGCCCGCTTCCATATGACCTGATCAAGACAATGATCAGCGACATGGGCGGGACGGTTCAGGAGATCCTGGTAACGGATCTCGCGCAGGATGTCTTCTACGCCCGCATCGTGATCGATCAGGACGGACGACGTGTTGAAGTGGACAGCCGACCAAGCGACGCGATAGCGTTGGCAGTGAGAACCGAGGTATCAATCTTCGTGGATGAATCGGTCATGGAACGGGCAGGAGTGGTGCTCGACGCTGAGTCCGAAGGTGAGTCAGAGGATGCGATCGGCCTACCCGAGAGCGAACGCACCGAGGAGACCGCCAGCGAAGAGGACCTGACCGTCTTCCGCGATTTCATCAATTCGCTTGACCTGGATGACTTTGACAGAAAACGGGAGAATTAGCTCAGATCCGCGAGCGACGTGATGGAACACGATCAATCATCTGAAGTCAGACGCATAGTGCTGTCGGTAGTTGAGGATTGCATCCAGTGCCGCCAGCGTTTTTCATTGGACGACATGCGCGTGGTCGGACGCAACGGGAATCTGTGGGTGCTTGCAGTGCGTTGTCCGGAATGCGCATCGCAATCATTCGTCGCCGCGGTCGTCGGCGAACACGATGACGGGACAACGGTCGAGGCGGCAGCCATTGATTTCGTTGACGACGAGTTGGACGACGAGGCGTACTCCGAGCCTGTCACGGTCGACGACGTGCTTGATATGCACGAGTATCTCGAGGAATTCGACGGAAATTTCATGCGCATGTTCAATCGTCGATCCTGAGCTGGCCGTGGTCGCTGCTATGTCATCCGTGACGCCACTCCCTGAATCGAACTGGTGCAGCCACGAACGATGTGCGCCAATATCTTCCGGAAAGGCTTATGACGTTGTCGGACACCTGTTGCCCGGAATCAACTCAGCTCCAGGAGATAAAGGACGAAGCGATTACCTACATCGACTCGCTCTATCGCACAGCAGTCCGCATGACAGGCAATGCCGCTGACGCCGAGGATCTCGTGCAGGATACCTATCTGCGCGCGTTTCGATCTATCGAACAGTTCACCCCGGGAACAAACCTTCGAGCCTGGCTGTTCAAGATTCAGACGAACTCGTTCATTAACGAGTATCGGAAGCGGGTACGACGCCCGAGAAACACATCGCTCGACGATGTAGAGGAATACTATCTCTACAATCATCTGGTCGAAAGCGGTGTTCAACCGGCGAAATCGATTACCGAAGACGAGATTCTGGAGCAGATCGACGACGCGGATGTGTTCCGGGCACTCGATGAACTGCCGGACAATTTCCGCCAGGTCGTGTTGCTCGCCGATGTTGAGGGCTTTGCGTACCGCGAGATCGCGGACATTCTCGAGATCCCGGTCGGAACGGTCATGTCGCGACTGCACCGGGCGCGAAAACGTCTGAAGGACCAGTTGCTGGACCACCGCGACCAGATTGAAAGTGGCGTCAAGGGGCAGAACGATGCGTAGGTGCGAAGAGATCGCCGCGTTACTGTATCAGTATATCGACCGGGAACTCTCCGACGAGGAGTACCGGGAAGTACGTCAGCACCTGGACGAATGCCCGCCGTGCAAGGACGTTTTTCAGCTCGAAGAGAACGTGCTCACCGTCGTAGCGAAGTGCTGCCGGAACGTCTCCGCTCCTCAAAACCTCATCGACCGTGTTCGCCGGCTGAGCGCCGAGCATACTGAATAGCGCGCTCCCGCCGAATACGATCCTGCTGTCGCTGGACAGCGTCCTCTCGCATCCACACCAGTTCGTGTTGAATAGACGGGCAGCGATGGTTGTGTTCATCGATCAGGAGATTCAGTCTCCGAACATGCTTCAGGTAAAGCTCGTGGAGTCGCTTCAGTCGAGCATCCGTCGGCCACAAACGGTTTGGAAGATCCTCCAGCCGCTCGACTGCTTCATCTCTGAACCGGCGCGCCGTTTCTCGCTGCTGGGCTATGTCTTTTCGCAGTGCGAGCCATTCCGGTAGTTCATCGTTCTGCTCCAGAATATGGTTCGCCATCCACTGCTCGCCGGCGAGATCTCCATCATCCGAGCTGAGCGGTTTGCCCTCATTCTTCAGCCTCGAGAAATGGCCCTGCCGAATCGCTTCCTGAATCTGATGCTCGGCAATCAAGTCCCAGTAGGACACAGTTCGGACCCTTTCCTGACGTACGAGCGCCACAACGACGCGAGTCCGGTCAACACCTGAATTGTGCCCAAAATGACTGTCGTTTGCCCGTCATTTCGGGCGGCTGATATACTGGCTGCGTGAATGTGAATACCCTCACAGAGCGGTTAAACAGCTGGATCTGACCGCAATCCTGAAGGGAACATCAATTGGCGCATGGCGCTCACGCGACCCGGGATCAGAACCTCGATGCGCTTCAGTCCATCCTCCAGGAGCAGTACAATCCGTCGAACTATCAGGATTCGCTGGAGATGATCGTTCAGGCCTGCCAGGAGGCCCAGCACCTCTACGGCTATGTCTCCAAAGACGCATCCGCGCTCATCGCCGAGCACCTGGGTGTATCCGAAAACCGGATCTATGGTTTGCTCACATTTTACGCGGACTTTCTGACCGAACCTCCGGGCGAACACGTGATGCTCCTGTGTCACGGCGCAGCATGCTATGTGATGGGTTCACAGAAGATTGTGGATCATCTGGACCAGCGCTACGACGTCCGGAGCGGTGGCACGACCAGGGACGGATCATTGACCGTTCAGGTCATTAACGGGTGCCTCGGCGTGTGCGATCTTGCCCCGGTCGGACAACTGGACCACGAACGATACTGCGGACATCTCGATGTAGAGCAGTTCGAAGCGCTGATGGAGTCACTCCGCAGCAGCCAGCCTTCGGAGGCCCCTGATGACACTGAATGACCGACGCGACTTCGAACGGCTGCAATCCGAATCAGTCGAACGCTGGGCCCGGCGTTTTGGCGGAGACACATGGGTCTTCAGCGTCGGGATCAGTGAGTGCAGCAAGGCCAAGGGCGCACTGAACACCTGGGCGTCACTCGATCAGCATCTATCAGAATCCAACTTGCCGTATGAGATGAGACAGGTCGGTTGTGCTGGATGGTGCTTTGCCGAACCGTACGTTGAGGTCACCCCGCCCGATGGTCCGGGCATCGTCTTCCAAAATGTTGACGCCGAGCGTGTATCTAATCTGGTTGATGCACTCGCCAGCGGCTCGTTCCCCGGCGACTATGCCATGGGTGTTCGCAGCGACTCCGAATTCGAGGGAATTCCGCCGCTGGCGGAACACCCGTTCATGCAGGGGCAGCGGCGCCTGTTACTCGAGCGGTCCGGCGTTATTGACCCGGACTCGATCGAGGATTACATCGCGCTCGGTGGCTACCAGGCATTCGTCAGAGCCCTGTTTGAGATGTCTCCGGAGGAGATTGTTCACGAGGTCAAGGAAGCCAACGTCCGCGGGCGAGGTGGCGCCGGTTTCCCGGCGGGCATCAAGTGGGAGAGCGGCCGGCGGACCCAGGCCTGGCCGAAATACGTGGTGGCGAACAGCCATGAAGGTGAGCCCAACGTCTTCAAGGACAGGCGGCTCATCGAAAGCGACCCGCATCTCGTCCTGGAAGGGATCATGATTGCGTGTGTCGCGCTTGAGACATCAAACGGATACAACTACATCGGTGGTGAACACGTTCTGGCGCTTGAGCGCTTTCAGCGTGCCGTTGACCAGGCGTACGATCTTGGCCTGCTGGGCGACGATGTCCTGGGTAGCGGGAAGTCATTCCACATGCGTGTTCGCAGCGGTGGCGGGGCCTACATCTGCGGTGAAGGCTCTGCATTGATGTACGCCGTGATGGGCGAGCGCGGGCAGCCCCGAACGAAACCACCCCGCTCGGTTGAGGAGGGCGTCTGGCGGCGCCCGACCGTCCTGAACAACACAGAAACATTCGCCGCCGTACCGTCGATCATCAACTACGGAGGAGCTTGGTATGCATCGATCGGGACTGAACAGAGCAAAGGCACGAAGCTCGTCACGATCCAGGGTCCCGTAAAGCGACTCGGCGTCGCCGAAGTCGAGATGGGATTCTCGCTCCGGGATCTGATCGAGAACATCTACGGCGGGGCTCGAGACGGGTACTCACTGAAGGGAATTCAGACGGGCGGGGTTTCCGCCGGACCGTTGAGAATGGACCAGCTGGACGTGGGGATCGATTTTGAAGCGCTCGATGAGGCAGGCGCCATGCTGGGTTCCG
>SKKR01000103.1 GCA_007123655.1 Thermomicrobiaceae bacterium | reverse complement strand
GAAACTCCACCGGGGCGTCCGGGTCGTCACTGCCGACAACCAGTTGCTCGAGAACATTGATCACGTTGAATGAACCGTACTGGTCCTGATCGGCGCGTTGGCACAGGACCGCCATTAACAGGTACGGTCCGCGTGAATCGTTCATCAGCCGCGAATCCCTCCTCGAGATACGTCTCTTTCAGGTATCACGGTTCCTGCTCCAGGGCGTAGTCATCAACGCTGACATCGACGAACTCGAGCCGGGCGTCGACCATCGACAGCTCGCGGGCGAGTCGAACCAGGCGGTTGGTGTCCTGATACAGGGTTTCCGGTTTCGGTGAGATCAGTACGTCGATCTGGCGTCGCCAGATGAGACTTCTCAAACGTTTCAACTCAGTTCGTTCGTCCTCCGGGCCGTGCTCGGACTCCTGAAGCACCTGATGTACACGATAGCCATTCTGCCAGGCGTATTCCTGACATCGATCAATCTGTTGTGGCGTATCATCAACCAGTTCGCCCTTCTTGTTCCGTTCCGGACGCGTATAGATGACGGCACGTGCGGACACCGGTTCACCTCGATTCAGCTCAGCCGCTTCTCACGGCAGATGACCGCGATTCAGCAATCTCTTGTATTTGATTCTCAACGAGCAATCCCCATGATCGCGCTGTGCCCTGGATTCTCGCCGCTGTTTCGAGGAGCTCGCACGCCCCGCGAAGGTCTGTCGGCATGACATCGATCGAGATTGTCACATCGTTCAACCGTGACATTGACCTGCTCCCGAACGATCTGACAACGCACATGTTTCTCATCGCGCTGAATTCACCGGTTCCATATAGAGCCGGCCCGCGACAATCAGGTCACCCTCGACCGACAGAATCATAACCCCGCGAACAACCGTATACCGTCCGGACGGATCATTTCCGGCCCATTCCCATTCCGACCATATGGTGCAGTCTCGAACGGCGTAGTCCAGTAATGTTGCCCGGAAGTCTTCGAAATGTTCGAACACCCAGCTCCAGTTCGCGGCAACGTTGTCCTGTCCCACGAACGAGCGCTCCGGATGTGCCGGCTGGACGCTGCGGTAATCGTGATGGAAGCACCGAATAAGTTCATCAACATCGTGAGAATTTAACGCGCTCGCCAACCGCTCGAGCAGCGCATATGGAATATCATTCGACATTGAACGGCACGCTCCATGCACACCTGACATACCTTGATCGCTGCGCCAGTTTAAGAGTGGATGCATCCACTGTAAAGCGATGTGATCGCCGAATGCACGGTAAACGTGGCCAGCCCGGGAGCTATTCAACCTTCATCTCCTGCTATACTGCCGCGAACGCGAAAACAGCCCGTCTGATCCGCGCGAGCTGATGGTCCGGGCAAACGGAGGTCAACGTGAAGAACTATGCCGGCTACAGCTTCTGGCTGGAACACGCTCAGGATGATCTGACACCCAGACCACCGCTCGATGGTTCCGTTCACGTGGATGTGGCGATTCTCGGCGCTGGCTTCTCCGGACTCTGGACAGCGTACTACCTTTCGCAGGTCGATCCGTCCCTTCGGATCGCCATCGTCGAGGCAGAGATCGCGGGATTCGGCGCGTCGGGCAGAAACGGTGGATGGTGCGTCGCCGGATTCCCGTGCCCCACGGAGCGCCTGATCAACACCTACGGTGTCGACGCTGCTCGCGCCGTCTACCAGCAGATGTACACCTCTGTTGACGAGGTCGGGCGCGTCTCGGCCGCGGAAGACATCCCGTCAAACTTCGTCAAGCCCGGAACCTTCGATATCGCTCGTGCCCCGCACCTGCTCGCGGGCCATCAGGAAGAACTGGACGTATTCAAGCGGCTCGGGCTGGAAGACAATTACCGGCTGCTAAACGCCGAAGAGTTACGGGAGCACATCCGCGTCCACAACGCAGTCGGCGCCATCTGGAGCAAGCATGGGGCATCGGTTCAGCCGGCGGCGCTTGCTCGCGGGCTGGCACGCGCTGTCGAACGCCATGGCGTGACAATCTACGAACAGACCTTTGTTCGCGACTATGAATTGTCCCCCAAACCCCGTCTGATCACGGATCGAGGGGATGTCTGGGCCAACGTCATCGTTCTTGCGGGGGAGGCTTACCTCTCCCGGCTGCCGAAGCTCGAACGACAGATCATCCCGACAACCTCACATATGGTGATCACGGAACCGCTGGGCGACGAGATGTGGGAGCGCATTGGCTGGCAGGACCGCGGGGTGGTGACCGGCGGCGGAACGCGTGGCGGTTACCTCAACAAGACGATCGACGGACGAATCGCATTCGGCGCATATCGCTCGGTGTATCCATACGGGTCGAAGATCACGGATGAACTCGACCGGCAGGAAGCGATTTTCCAGCATTCCCGGGAAAGCGCGTATGACTGGTTCCCGCTCCTGCGACTCAAGGGCGTGCGGTTCACCCACGCCTGGGGCGGCGTACTCGGCGTTCCTCGAGACCGGATGCCTCGAATGGCATACAACCCGGGAGCCGGCCTCGCAACCGCTCGCGGGTACACGGGCGAAGGCGTCGCCACGTCCAATCTTTCCGGGCGTATTCTGGCGGACCTCATAACCGGCAAGTCAAGCGAACTGACCGAACTGCCGATGACCCGGCACCAGTCTCCGGACTGGGAACCGGAGCCAATTCGCTGGGCCGGGGCGACCTTTGTCCGCAAGAGCTTGCAACGCATCGAGCGACAGGCAGAGGAAACGGGACGCTACCCGGACAAGCCGCCGCTGGCACAGCGTATCTGGCGGCGGTGATCTCCATGATGAACACCGGACGGATCATCGATCTGGAACAGCCCAGAACCACCGGAATGCCGGTGATCGACAGCCACAAGCCGGGCTACTATTACGCCCTGCACCGCCGGCATACCGACACGTACGACCCGGAAAACACCGGCGCGCGATCCAGCGCCTCCGGAATGATCATCTGTATGGAGCACGCCGGCACGCATATCGACGCGCTTTGTCATCAGGCGGAACATCTGACCCTCTGCGGTGGCATTCCGGTCAGGGACGCCGAGAAGCACGGTGGGTTCTCCAGGCACGCGGTGGAGGAGATCCCGCCGATCGTCGGACCCGCCGTGCTTCTGGATGTCCCGGCGCTGCTCGGCGTTCCGGTTCTCGAGCAGGAATACCTGATCTCGCGTGACGAGCTGATGGCGTGCTGCGAGAGTCAAGGTGTATCCATTCAGTCAGGAGATGTCGTACTGGTTCGGACCGGAAACGCCCAACGGTGGGACGATGAGCCCTCCTATCTCGCGGGCCCCGGTGTTGAAGCACGGGCGTCGGAGTGGCTCGCCGATCAGGGGGTCATCGCGGTCGGCGCTGACACGATGGCGTGGGACGTCATCGGACGGTTCGACGAGGAATACGGCTGCCACCTGCCCGGCCACCTGATACTGCTGGCAAGGCGAGGCGTGTTCATCATCGAGAATCTCAATCTCGAAGAGCTCGCGCGCGCCGGTTCCGCTCGCTTCACACTCATCTGTCTACCGCTCAAGTTCGTCGGTGCCACGGGGTCCCCTGTGCGGCCGGTGGCAATCATCGACGACCGATAAGCAACTCGGTTCACTCCTGATCCAGGAGACCCATCACCGGTTCTCGTTTGAATCCCCTCTCAGACTGAGATCGCCGGCAAACCTCGCGGCACACCTCGTGCGCAGGGAACACGATACCGGTTATCGACCCGCTGGGAGCGCGACAAACCTTGTTACACGAAGCGGGAAATCGCGGAAATCGCGCACATGCATCCAGGTGAGGATGGAGCGCCACGTCGCCTGGTGCGCTGCCGAAGGCTCCTGCGCTTCTGATCAAGAAACGTTGTGGCAACGGGAAACGCATCGAATGGAGTGACGTGATGGCGGTGAAGTCGACCCGTCGTACCTTTCTCAAGCAGTCCGGATTGCTCGCGGCGGGAACTGCTGCGGGTTCGCTGACAAGCCTCGGGGTGGACCTCGGGACGAAACGCGCCCTCGCGACTGAACTGCGTATCCGCGGGGCCCAGGCATATCCGAGCATCTGCCCCTACTGCGCCGTCGGCTGCGGGACGCTGGTCCACGTTGAGGATGGCCAGATCGTCAACATCGAAGGAAACCCGGAGAGCCCGGTCAACGTCGGCACCCTTTGCCCCAAAGGTGCCGCAACGTTCCAGCTTCATGTGAATCCGAACCGCATCACGAACGTGCTCCATCGTTCACCAGGTGCGACCGAGTGGGAAGTCTGGGATCTCGACGAGGCGATGGATCGTATCGCGGAACTGGTCAAGGAAGCCCGCGACGAAACCTTCATCGAGCAGTGGGAAGGCGTCGACGACGAGGGGAACGAAGTCACCAAGCTTGCCAACTTCACGCCGGCGATCTTCACCCTCGGCGGCGCCACGATGGCGAACGAGTGGAACCACATTCACCAGAAACTGATGCGGGGGTTGGGCGTCGTTGCGATCGAGAACCAGGCCCGTATATGACACAGCTCCAGCGTCCCCGGTCTGGGGGCGAGAATGGGACGCGGCGCAGCGACGACGTTCGCGGAGAACCTGAGAGACTCTGACTGCATCGTCATTGAAGGTTCCAACATGGCTGAGAACCACCCGGTTGCGTTTCGCTGGGTGATGGAAGCCAAACGCGCCGGCGCGACGATCATCAGCGTCGACCCCCGGTTTACTCGAACGTCCGCAATGGCTGACATCTACGCGCCGATCAGGCCCGGAACCGACATCGCGTTCCTTGGCGGGCTGATCAACTACGTCATTGAAAACGACCTCTACTTCCACGACTATGTCGTCAACTACACCAACGCGGCCACGATCATCGACGACGACTTCCAGGACACGGAAGACCTGGACGGCGTGTTCTCCGGGCTGGTCGAGTATCTCGGCGACCCGATCAACGGGTTCGAATTCGATTATGAAACCGATACCTGGCAGTACCGGGGATTCCCTCAGACGCGTTCCGGACGCCAGGCAGACGCCGAGGAAGCCGGCGAAGTCGAAGACGACGATGATGATGAGAATGATTTGCCGGACTCCGTCGCCGGACCGTACTTCGAGCAGGCTCCGGACGGTCCGCCGTTCGATGATCTGATTCGCTACAAGCGCCCGGACGGCATGCCTGAGGAAGACCCGTCGTTGGAAGATCCGAACTGTGTGTTCCAGATCATTCGCCGGCATTTCTCACGCTATACCCCGGAGATGGTCGAGCGCATCACCGGCTGCCCACAGGACAAGTTTCTTGAGGTGGCGGAGGCGCTGACCGAGAACTCCGGAGCGGAACGAACCGCCGCGTTCTGTTACGCCGTCGCGTGGACGCAACACACCAAAGGCGTGCAGATGATCGGCTGCGCGGCGCTGCTCCAGTTGTTACTCGGCAATATCGGACGCCCCGGCGGTGGAATCCTCGCGCTGCGAGGCCACGCAACCATTCAGGGGTCCACAGATGTTCCCACCCTGTACCACAGCATCCATGGATATATGCCGCACCCGACGACCCTGTCACCGCACGAGTCGATGAAGAACTACATTTTGAATGAGATGCAACCCACCGGGTACTGGGCGAACCTGCCGTCGTTCCTTGTTAGCTACATGAAGTCGATGTACGGCGATGCTGCCACCGAGGAGAACGATTTTGGCTGGGACTGGCATCCCAAGATCACCGGCGATTTCTCTCACATGGCGTCGATGGTCCGAATGACCCGCGGCGAGATTCAGGGGTTCTTCTGCATGGGACAGAATCCAGCGACTTCGCTCAATGGCAAGTTCGAACGAGCGGCGATGCGCAACCTGCGCTGGCTGGTCGTCAAAGACATCTTCGAGACGGAGAGTGCCGCATTCTGGTACGCCGCTCCGGAAGTCCAGAACGGAGAGATAAGCCCGGAGGAAATCGACACGGAAGTCTTTTTCATTCCCTCTGCAGCAGTTGGTGAAATGGGCGGAAGCTTCACCAACACCCAGCGCTGGGTTCAGTGGCACGAAAAAGCCGCGGACCCGCCCGGTGACTGCCGTTCTGACGAGTGGTTCACCCATCAACTGGCGCTCAGGCTCAAGGCGCTTTACGAGGACAGTGACGACCCGAGGGACGAAGGGTTTCAGAACCTCCTCTGGGATTTCGACTACGACCCTGGCGAGTATCCGGACGACACCCGGATCCAGGGTGAGCCGGACACGGAGAAGATCCTGAAAGAGATCAATGGCTACCTGACGGATGACCCTGATCAACATCTGAGGGGTTTTGCGGAGCTTCGTGACGACGGTTCCACGACCTGCGCATCGTGGATCTACTGCGGGATCTTTCCCAGCCCGGATGAGAACCGGGCGAGACGGCGAGAACCAGACCCGATCGATACGCCGGGAAGTCACCAGAACTGGGCGTTCTCCTGGCCGGACAACCGGCGAATTCTCTACAACCGGGCGTCCGCCGATCCCGAAGGGAACCCCTGGTCCGAGCGAAAGCGATGGGTCTGGTGGGATGAAGACGAGGGCAGATGGACCGGATACGATTCGCCTGATTTCACGCTGGACAAGCCGCCGGGCGCGGAGGCAGATCCAGAAGGCATCGGCCTGGACGCCCACTCGGGGACTGACCCGTTCATCATGATGGGAGACGGGAAAGGCTGGCTGTTCACGCCAACCGGCATGATCGACGGTCCCCTCCCGACGCACTACGAGGCGGCAGAATCACCGATCGAAAACCCGCTTTACCAGCAAGACAAGAATCCGCTGACCAAGTACTGGCCGGCCGAGGGGAACGAGATGATTACCCCGGGAGATCCCAACTTCCCTTACGTCATCACCACGTATCGACTCACCGAGCATCACCTCTCCGGGGTAATGACCCGCTGGCTACCGTGGCTCTCCGAGCTGCAACCCGAGCTGTTCATCGAGATGAGTGAAGAACTTGCCCGCGACAGAGGCATTGGAAACACGGATTGGGTCCGGATTACGACGCCGCGCGGGTCAATTCGTGCAAAGGCACTGGTGACCCGCAGGCTCAGACCGCTGGTCATTGACGGCAACGTCGTGCACTGCGTCGGAATGCCGTTCCACTGGGGATACATGGGCGTCGTCACCGGCGAGGCGACAAACGATCTCACGTCGCTGGTCGGCGACCCGAACGTGTCCATTCACGAGGGCAAGGCATTCATGTGCGATATCGAACCGGCCTGACGCGGGAGCGGGAGCGAGGCAGCTATGGCTGAACCAATGGGATTCTTCACGGACGTTACCGTCTGCATCGGCTGCAAGGCGTGTGAAGTTGCCTGCAAGCAGTGGAATCAGTTGCCGGCCAACGAAGGCGGAGCACCGCTGCTCAGCGGAAACAGCTACGACAACACCGGAACGCTTGACGGCACGACCTGGCGCCATGTCCGCTTCGTGGAGGATTTCTCGGAAGACCGGGAGCACGGCCGCTGGCTGATGATGAGCGACGTCTGCAAGCACTGTGTGCAAGCCGGTTGTCTCGAGGTCTGCCCGACCGGCGCGATCATCCGGACAGAGTTTGACACCGTGGTCATCCAGTCCGAGGTCTGCAACGGTTGCCGTGCCTGCATTCCCGCCTGCCCGTTCGACGTGATCGACATCAACCCGGTCAACAACACGGCTATGAAATGCACGCTCTGCTACGACCGCATGCAAGCCGGGATGATTCCTGCCTGCGCGCAGGCCTGCCCGACGGACTCCATCATGTTCGGCCCGATCGAGCAGCTTCGAGAACAGGCGGATGCCAGGCTGGAAACCCTTCACCAGCAGGGAGTCGACGACGCGAGTATCTACGGACGGGAAGAGATGCTCGGCGGGCTGAACGCATTCTTCCTGATAGTCGGTCCGCCGGAGTGGTACGGGCTGCCAGAGGAGCCCAGATTGCCGTCCAGCAACAGTCTCGGCGGCGAAGGGTTCATGGGGACGATCAGTGCGATCGTCATGGTGGTGCTTGGCGCGATCACGTTCCGCAAGCTCGGGCCGATGCGTCGTCGGGACGAGGCGAACGGGACCCGGCTGGACGATCCCGAGTTCGCGCACGAAGATAGCCCGCCCCAGGCGTAAGGAGACGCTCGAATGATGCTGCGAGAAATTCCGATTGGCTGGGGCTGGGAAGTTTATGTCGAGATGTTCGCCGCCGGGATCGCGGCCGGTGCGTATCTCATCGCCCTGCTCCTGGAACTGTACGGGCGTGGCCGCTCTCCAATCGCTCGTACGGCACACCTGATCGGACTGCCGTTAGTG
>SKKR01000198.1 GCA_007123655.1 Thermomicrobiaceae bacterium | reverse complement strand
CCCAGCGGGCGCTGTCGCGCTGGCGCTGGCGGTCGTTGTGATCGTCTTCCTGCTCGTGGCAGGCATTCCCGGAACGACTGACAACGGCACGAACGGCGACACCACCGTCATCGAGAACGGAGACGGGAACGGCGACGATGGAACGGATATCGATGTCGATGTGGATCTCGACGCCGACGACATCGAGGTCAACGACGACGGAGACGGCGAAGGGAATGGGAACGGGAACGACGATGCAAACGACGACGAGGAGCAATAGGAACTAGTTCGCTGGCCTTCTAGAACGGTGTCGTCCGCCGCGGGTCTGTCCGGAGACGGCGCGTCGCTAGAGGTCGATCGTCAGCTCGGGAACGGCAATACGCACGTCGACTTCCGCGTCGAGCGGAAGCTCGGCGGCCAGGTCCTCGATCCGGTGATCGAACCGGATGGATCCGCTGACCGGTCGAAACTCTTCGTTGAACGATACGTCCTCACCCTCGAACTCCCGGACCCGCCCCTCGTGCCAGACGTGGCCGTCGGTGACCCACCGCTGGCCGGCGGCCTGAAAGTCGACCCGCCAGCCAGGCGGGCGATTCACACGCTGGATGTCCAGCACGGGAAACGTGCCCCACTCTGTGACGATCTCGTCCGGCGTAATCCGGGCGTTCTCGTCGGTGCCGAGCCTGCGCGTGACGCTGCTCAGATACACCCTGACCGGTACCAGGTTCTCATCGGGATCACTTCGGCGGGATTCGATGATTATCCCCTCCGCCATCCGGGGCACGGCGTCAAAGACTTCGCCATCGCTCCACTCCACCCGAGCGATCTCACCGAGTCGCATGTCATCGCCGGGCGCCCCGGCAACTGCGATCTCGGCGGCAACCCGTCCGCCGGTTCGATGGATATCCACCCCGAGAACCCGCACCTCGAGTTCCGGCGGGGCAGGTAGTTCATCTTCCGCGATCGGCGTCAGGTTGTTGGCGTCATCTCTCCCATTGCCGGAAACCCGATCCAGGTCAGAATCGGGAACGCAACCGGACAGAATGGTCAGCGCGAGCAAGGTGGCGATCGCGAAAAACATGCGAGGGTACATGCAATGAGACTCCCGGGGGATCAGTCACCGTCCTGATCGGTTCAGCAAGGCGAAATCGGCCCGCGACGCGCAAGAGGCGAACCGCCCCGGAATGCTATCAGGATCGCGCGAGGCGCGTTACCGGACCGAGCGTGATCGCGCCGTCGTCTGCCATCCGCGCGATATCTGGCTCGCTGACACCGACCTCCGCGAGAACCTCAGCCGTGTGCTGGGCAAGTAGCGGGGGCGGGCGGCGGATTACCTGCGGCGTGCCGCTAAGCGAAAGCGCCGGGCCGATCAGTGGAATCCGGCCGGCCAGGTCATGCTCAACTTGCTGGATGATACCCATGTGCGCCACCTGCTCGCTCTCGAGCGCCTCACCTATGGTCCAGATCGGTCCGCAGGCGACTCCTGCGTCGTTGAGACGGGTTACCCAGTTGTTGACGGTGTCGCTTTTCAGGGCGGAGGTGACCAGTTCGTTTATCGCCTGCCGGTTGTTTACCCGCTCCGCGTTGTTGGCGAAGCGAGGGTCATCCACCCACTCCGGATGTCCCAGCACGTCGGCGAGCCGTCGCCACATCGTCTCGTTCGCGATTGTTATGTTGATCTGGCCGTCCCTTGTCGAAAACGCGCCGTATGGGGCCGCGACCGGGTGGTCGTTCCCCTCACGTTGCGGTTCTGAGCCGTCGGCCAGGTACCGGCCGGTCTGATAAGTCAGGATGCCGAGAATCGCGCCCAGCAGCGATGTATCGACCCGCTGCCCTTCGCCGGTGTTCTGCCGGTGCGCCCAGGCTCCGAGAACACCGACCGTTGCGTGAAGCGCCGCGAGTACGTCACCGATTGCCACACCCACCCGGATCGGACCGCTTTCCGTGGTCCCGGTCACGCTCATCAGTCCGGACATGCCCTGGGCAACCTGATCGTAGGACGGTTGATCTGCAAACGGACCGGTGGGTCCGTAGCCGGTCACCTGGCAGTAAATGAGCGCCGGGTTGACGGCCTTTAGCGACTCGTACCCGATGCCGAGCCTGTCCATGACTCCAGGCCGAAAGTTGCTAACTATGATGTCCGCCTGCTCGCACATTCGCCGGACGATCTTCGCGCCGTCAGCATGCTTGATGTTCAGCACGGTACTGCGCTTGTTCCGGTTACATGAGAGATAGTAGGGGCTTTCGCCGGAGACAAACGGAGGCCCGTAGCCGCGGGCGGCATCACCGTGCGGGGGCTCGATCTTGACGACATCGGCGCCGAGATCCCCGAGCAGCATTGTGCATAGCGGGCTGGACACCGCCTGGCCGAACTCAAGCACGCGTACGCCGGCCAGCGGCATTTGCTGGTTGCCGTTCTGGGAGTGTGTGCCGGTCATCGTCTCCGCTCCTCGCTGGTGAGGCCGTTGTCATCGAATGGTTGAGCAGGATCATACCAGCCTTCTCCGACCGTGAAATGGCTCCCGATACCCCGTGCCCGTCCAGCGTCGCCGGCCGCGATCGGCGAAGTGGGTTCCCGGCCACGGGCGGTCCGGAAGCGCGTGCATCAGGGGCATTGGCAGACCTCAAAAGATGTCCGCGGGTTGTCGAAGCGTACGGTCGCCCCGCTGCGAACGTTCGATGTCAAAACAGGCGCCGACTCGCCGGAACCTGCCCAGCGTATGTGACGTTGGTCCCAATAAAGTTCGGAAACCTTGTTCAAGACATCGAGAATGGTCAGAATTGCTACAATACATAAAGGGGTTGTCTTCCAGCGAGTCAGGATCGAAATGTTATGCACCCAGTGACGCGGATTTCTCTGCCCGGGTCGTTCAGAGTCTTGCACACCTCCGATCTCCATCTGGACCGATCGTTCAGGCATCTGGGCACCGCCGGTCAGGCGCGCAGCCAGGACCTTCTCAATACGCTCGAAGAAATCGGTGATCTTGCGCTGCAGCACCGCGTCCACCTCGTGCTTCTCGCCGGTGACCAGTTCGACAGACACAACCCCGAAACGGCGGTGGTCTCGCGCTTTCACGCCTGGCTAGCTCGCCTGAGCGAGGCGGGCATCCGGATAGCGATGATCCCCGGAGATCACGACAGCTACTGGTACGAAGACTCCATCTATCGCCAGCGGATCCCGGGCAACACAGTCATGTTCCGCGACCCGTTATGCCAGGAGCCGGAGCACCTGACGATCGCCGGACAGGAAGTGCGCCTCTACGGGATTGCGCACAACAATACGCACTATCAGGACGTTCTCCCGGGGTTTTCTCGCCGTGGTGACGGACACATTCACATCGGCATCATGCACGCGACCGTCGATCCTTCGCCGGAGATGGATGAATCAGACCGCTATCTGCCGGTTCAGTCCTACGATCTCAAGGAAACGGGACTCGATTACATCGCGCTCGGGCACAACCACCAGTTTCGAACCTTCAACGAAGGCTCTCCCGGCCTGGCCGCCTACCCGGGTTCACCAGAGCCGTTGACCCTGGACGAGGTCGGGCAGCGGTCCCTTGTTCTTCTCTCGTTTTCGGGCCGGACGCCGGAGGTGACGACGATCCCCTGCGGCAGGCGTGTCGTTCGCCATGAAGAGCTGCATTGCACCGGCCTTTCTCCGGAGCAGATCGTTGCAAGCATCGGTGAGATGGCGGACGACGCGGTGTTGCTGCGGGTGGAGCTAACTGGCTCCCCGCCGTCGCTGGTTGATAACGGTGCGCTGACCGATCAGCTTTCGGATCGGTTCACCTATCTGTCCATTCTGGACAGGACGTTTCCGCTGGACGCTGAATACGTACGACAGATAGAACACGAGCAGACCATTCGCGGACAGTTTGTGCGGCGGCTGCGTGCTCGGATCGAGTCCGCAGATTCGGTCCGCGAACGAGATTCCGCGTCCCGCGCGCTCAAGCTCGGACTGGCGCAGTTGCAGAAGCGGAGTCTGGAATGAGATTCGAACACTTCACGCTGGATGGATTTGCCCAGCATGACCACCTGGATATCTCGTTCAGGCACGGTGAGCCGAACCTTATCATTGGGCCGAATGAGGCCGGAAAATCCAACCTGATGCGCGCGCTCACCGGAACGCTGTTCGGCATTCTGCGCCCCGAGCAGTTCGAACCCTGGCACGGTCGATACAAGATGTCGGCACAGCTCACGTTCATGGTCCCCGATCAACGGATCGTGATTGAACGGCTTTTCACAACCCATCAGGTCCGGGTCTGGATCGATCATCAGCTCGTCTTTCAGGGGCGTGGTCTTCCGTACGGCCGCGGCCGCGGCCTGACTGCGGAAGACGAGCAGTACCGGTCGTTACTGACGGAGTGGATCGGGTTCTCGGAACCTCACGTGTTCGAGCGAACCGTGTTCGTCGGACAGGAGCTGCTCGCTGACAGTGGACTCGGCGAGTTCACCGCCCGGTTCAAGCGTTTGGTCAGCGGTACGCGTGAAGCGGACTATGAAACGGCGATCGCCGACCTCGAGTCAAGGCTTGATCAGTTGATCAAAGTCCCGGGCAAGCGCGCCAATCGCAAGCGAGAGGATCTTGTCGAGCAGCTCGAAGAACTGAACCGCCGGATTGCCGCCGCGAAAAGACTGCAGGAACGCGTTGCGTCCCTGGCTGACGAAGAGAAAGATCTTCGCACGCGAATCAGGGAATCTGAACGTACGTATCAGTGGTATTCCGAGCTGATGGAGAAGTACGGAGAGTTACAGCGCCTGCGGGCGGAGGAGATTCAGGCCCGGACCGACAGCAACAATCTCGAATCGCAACTCGAACGCTTCTCCGGGTATCTTGAACAACGCCACGACGCAGAACGGCGACGAGATTACCTTCGGATTGAGGGTGATCCGGAGCCACAGGAGATCCAGGAACTCGGAAGGCAGATCGACCAGGCCAAGACCAGAATTACCGACCTGCGAGTCGTCGTCGAACGCAACCAGCAGATCGCACAGGAACGCGAGTCTCTCCAGGAGATGCTCGACGCGAACAGTATTCCGGAGGATGTCGACCCGGAAAACGTTCGCAGCATGAGCGGCCAGTTCGAGCAGATCGAGTGGGAAATCTACAATCTTGCCTTTCAGCGGGACGAGCTACTTCGGAACGGACCCGAGCATTCCACGAAAGTGTTCAGCCCGTCGGTCGTGCGCACGCTTATCGGAACGCTCTCGGTTGCGGTGGCCGCCACGTCGCTCGCGCTGGGGGTGCTTATCGACCAGGCGATGTTTTTCGGCATTGCGATCGGGGTGATCATCCTGTTCGCTGGGTTCTCCATGACCAAAGGATGGGCGATCAGGTATCAAAACGCGAAGGACCGGTTTCAAGAACAGCTGGAACAGCTTGTTGAACACATTAATCAATCGCGAGAGCGCCTGGAGGACCTCCGCCGGACTCGAGATCAGCTCCTGGAGAAGACTGGCACTCGTTCGCTGGATGAACTCGAGGACCGGATCAACACGAACTTTCAAACGCTCGCTCGTCTCGAATCACTCCCCGAAATCGACGAGGCATCGAGCGAGCTGGACGACAGGGAATCACCGAGGGGTACGAAGGATTCCGCTTCCGCGAAGCTGGAATCAGCCGAGCGGGAGCTGCAGGCACTTTTTGCCAAGCGGGACAACTTACTGCATCGGGCCAAGGAGACCGATCTGGACGCGCTCTATACCCGGGCTGTCGAGTATCGCGAGACGCTGTCCCTGCTCGAACAACTCCCCGCACCCCACGACGAGGAGCTGAAATCGCTGAACGAACGACGAAACGCCGCGCAACAGCGCGCCACGAGCGCCGCTCAGCGCAAGGAAGCGTTGCTCGGGGACTTCAGCGAATTGAGTCAGATGAACGCCGAGGATGCCCTCACTTACCGGGATATGATCGAAAAAGCTGAACGTCAGCATCGGCATCTCCACGACCGGCTCCACAAGGTCCAGCTCGAGCGGCGCAAGCTGGGACAGGAGACGGACGACGCCGAAGCGCTCCGGTTTGACGCATCATGCGTGCGAGAAGAGCTCGAATCGGTCGAACTGGAGGCGGAAGCAATTCAGATCGCGCTCGAGGATCTGCGGGCGACTGTCAACGCCTTTCACGGGGAAGCCCTCGATCGGGTGGCCGAGCACGCCAGTGCTCACTTGAACCGGATAACGAACGGACGGTATGACCGCGTTTTCCTCGATCCGGAAACAATGGAGCCCTCGGTCAACCTGAATGGACAGAATCGGCTTCAACTCCATCTCCTGAGCCATGGGACCCGGGATCAACTCTATCTGGCCATCCGGGCCTCGCTGATCGATGCCCTGTCCGGAGATCGCAATCTGCCCATGTTGCTGGATGACCCGTGCGTGAACTTCGACGCCGCACGCCTCGAAAACGCCGCGCATCTGATCCAGGAGCTCGCGAGAGAGCGCCAGATCTTCCTCTTCAGTAAAGATGAGTCCTGGACACAGTGGTTTGAACCGGTCCTACGTCTGGACCGACGGGACATCCCGGTTACAGGTTGACCGCGGGAGCTCATCTCGGCCAGCCATCTGGCCTCACCCCAGTCTGTGTAGACTGGCGCTTCGCGTTCCACTCCCGGATTTGCTTTGCAGATCAGCTGACGCGTGCCGTGACCAAGGCCGGATGGCTTTCGGTGCAACGCAGCAGGTTCCCGGCTTCGCCTCCATTCGCTGTACGGGTTTGCTGCGGGGACATGTTTGATTAGAATGCAGCGGTGGCGGTCAGGTCGCACACGAGCAACTTGAATTGGAGGAAGCGGTGTCTGGCGCACCCAGTTCGGGACCCCTGACCGTGCTGCATTCGGCGGATCTCCACCTGGGGCGCTCGTTCGCCAGTTGGGGAGACGCGGGCCAGGCTCGCCAGCAGGACCTGCTGGATACGCTCGACCAGATCGGGTCACTGGCCAGAGAGCACGAGGTCCATTTGGTGGTGCTTGCCGGCGATCAGTTCGACCGGCACAATCCGGAGCCCGCGCTCGCATCCAGATTCCTCGCCTGGCTGGACCGGCTCAACCAGGCCGGTATCCAGGTCGCCATGATCTCAGGTAACCACGACAGCTACTGGTACGAGGACTCTGTCTATCGCCAGTCGTTGCCGCCCAACACGATCCTGTTTCGCGAGCCATCCTGTGGGGAGCCGGTAATGCTTGAAATTGCCGGACACAGCGTCTGGCTCTACGGCATCGCCCATGACCACACCAGACATCGGGACGTGCTTCCGGGCTTCCGGCGCCGGGGGGACGGGGATATTCACATCGGCCTGATGCACGCCACGGTTGATCCCCGTCCGGACTTCGACGTGGCTGACCGCTATCTCCCGCTGCAGAGGGTTGACCTGGCAACGACAGAACTCGACTACATCGCGCTGGGACACATCCACGGCAGTCGGACGATAAACGACGGGCAGCCCGGCATGGCCGCCTATCCGGGATCTCCGGAACCGCTCGACACCACCGAAACGGGAGAACGATCGGTGCTTCTGCTCCGGTTCACCGGTGGTCCGCCTTCGCTCTCAAGGCTTCCGTGCGGCAGGAGAACCGCCCGGCGTCAGTCGCTGGACTGCACCGGCCTTGGCGGAGATGAAATTGCGAACCGTATCACTGATTTCGCCGATGACAACGCGATTCTGACCGTAGAACTCACCGGTGCGCCCCAGGAGATTCCGGCCACCGAGGACCTCGAAACGCGTCACGCGCACCACTTCTGTTACCTCAGCCTGGTCGACCGGACCTCCGTAGTTGACGCCGGGTACGTAAGGCAAATCGAAAACGAGCGCACGATACGTGGACAGTTCGTTCGCGAACTGCGGGACCTCATCTCCAACGCTCAAAGCGATGAAGAACGGGAAACAGCGGAACTGGCGCTTCAGCTCGGACTGATCCAGCTTCAGAAACGGAGTGCCGAGTGAGGTTGGAGCGATTCGAGCTGCAGGGGTTCGCCCAGCACCGGAACGTCGAAATCCGGTTCCGTGACGGCGAGCCGAACCTCGTTATCGGGCCGAATGAAGCAGGCAAGACACATCTGATGACCGCGCTCACGGGAACGCTGTTCGGCATTCCGGATCCGGATCGATACGTACCGTGGCGCGGGGACACCTCGATGACCGCTCGCCTGGCGTTTGTGTCAGGTGAAGAACAGGTGGAACTCGAGCGCCGGTTCGCTGACCAGCAGATTGTGGTCACGGTAAACGGAGTGCAGGTCTACTCCGGTCGCGGGCTCCCGTTTGGGCGCGGCCGCGGGCTGACTCAGGAAGACGAGCGGTATCTGGAACTGCTGAAT
>SKKR01000096.1 GCA_007123655.1 Thermomicrobiaceae bacterium | reverse complement strand
GCTGTTCAACTATCGGGTTGGCGACACCATTGACATCGAGATCTACCGACCCGATACCGACGAAACGCTCACGCTGGAGGTAACGCTCACAGCGAGACCAAACTGATAACAACGACCCCGAGGACAGCGAGTCGCGCCGCTGTCCACCCCTACACTCCCCTTATCCCGCGAGAGGTCCGTCCCAGACGGGCCTTTCGCATTTCCGGCGAACTCTATCCAAACCCGGCACCATCCCGCAACAACTCGAGTGTCAACCTCGTGATGAGGCTGTGGTATCGTCTTCAACTGTGCTCTGGACCGTCACAGTGCGAATCACGGAAGGGTTCGGGATGACAGAAGAGATCGAGCGCAAGGTCGGGATGGCGATCATGGCACATCCGGACGACTACGAGTTCGGTGCTGCCGGGTCGATCGCCAAATGGATCCGGGAAGGCTGGACGTTCTACTACGTCGTCTGCACCGACGGTGGCGGAGGCGGTCCGGATGACGCGGTCGATTGCGGGCTCGGGGCCAGGCGAGAACTGACCAAGCTGCGAAAACGCGAGCAACGCGCTGCCGGCAAGGTCCTCGGACTGGCTGACATCTTCTTCCTCGATCACCTGGACGGGCAGTTGGAGAACACGCTGGAGCTTCGGCGGGAACTCGTCCGCCTGATTCGGCGCTACCGTCCAACCCGGGTTCTCTGTCCGTCACCGGATCGCGTCTGGGAGCCGGAATACCACGTCCGCCGGCATCATCCCGATCACCTTGCATGCGGGCAGGCCGCCCTTGCAGCACTGTATCCGGCAAGCCAGAATCCGTGGGACTTCCCGGAACTGCTCGAACAGGGCCTCAAGCCTCACAAAGTGTCCGAGTTCTTCGTCACGGGCGCGCCGGTTGTGAACTACGCGGAAGACATCTCCGACACCATGGATGTGAAGATCGCCGCGCTTGCCGAGCATCAGAGCCAGGTGGGTGTCCGGATCGAACAGCTCGGAGAGATGCTGCGCGACGGTGCAAAGGATCGCGGCAAGGAGCATGGCCTGAAGATGGCCGAAGTCTTCAACCGTATTGAAAATTCCTGACGCGTCCGACCGATCCAACACACAGACTCGGGCTTGGGCTCATCCCGCGCCAGACTGTTCTGGGGAAGTTCCAGTCTCGACTATTGTCCCGGCGGGATACTCCCGCAACGGGGTGAGGTTCTGGCTCCACGCATCGAGGAACGGCTGCACGACCCGCCAGGACTCCTCCGCCTCTTCAGCCAGCACGAACCGGCTCTGGTCCCCTCGGAGTATGTCGTACAGGAGTACACCGTGCGCCTGGACCCGTTCCTCCGGCAGATCGATGCTCAGCTCAACCGGTCGCAATGACGTCGGGCGCTCCGGCTGGCTCAGCACGAGCGACAACGCCGGGCGATCCGGAAGCAACTCGATCCGCAGGGCATTGGAGACACTCTCCCGGGCATCATCGAACGGCGTTTCTCCCGTCTCCCGGAAGACAACGTTGACGAACCGCCGGTCCTCCCGCTGGGCTTTCCCGGAGCGCAGGAGAAACGGCACGCCGGTCCATCTGGGATGCTCGATGTCGAGTTCGATCTCGGCAAAGGTCTCAATCTCGTTCTTCGGATCGACGCCGTCTTCTTCGGCATATCCCGGCACATGCTCGCCGTCAATCACACCTGACGTGTATCGGGCGCGATAGCTCCGATCCGCCGCTTCGCCGACAGGTTGTTTCCGGATCACCTTCAGCACGTCAAGCTTCCGTGCTCGCAAGTCATCACCGGACAGGCTCGCGGGCGCTTCCATGGCAAGCACGCACATCACCTGCAGCAGGTGATTCTGCAGCATGTCTCTAAGTGCTCCCGCGGAGTCGTAATATCCGGCCCGGCCTTCCAGCGCAAGTGTGTCGTCCCAGATGATCTCGACTCGCTCGATGTGAACGGCGTTCCAGGCGCGTTCGATGAACGGGTTTCCGAACCTGATCGCCGGGATCGCTTCAACCGCCTGGAGCGCGGTGAAGTGGTCGATACGGTAGATCGCCGTTTCCGGGAATACACGGCGCAACTGCTTGTTGAGTTTGATCGACGAATCCAGGTCATCACCGAACGGCTTCTCGATGATGATCCGGCTTCCTTCCGGCAGGTCGAGTCGTTCCAGCGCGTCGATCGCACCGGCATAGATCGCCGGAGGAAGCGCCAGGTAGATTGCGGCCGGATCATCACCGATGGCGCCGTCAAGCGCGCTGGCGTCGGTGGCGTCAGCTTGTACATAGGAAAGGGCCTCCAGGAGCCGTTCCCTGGCGTCATTCCCAGTCTCGGGCGAGAACGACTGCAGGTTCTCCCGCATCTGGCCTCTGTAATCGTCGGTCGAGAGTTCGGCGCGCGCGACGCCGACCACCTCGGGCGGGTTGTCCAGGTACCCCGCATCGATCAACTCCGACATCGACGGGATAAGCAGTCTCGTTGCCAGATCGCCAAGCGCTCCCAGAACGACGATCCGGTTCACCGTCGTCATGACGAGTCTCCCTCGTGTTCCATCGCCCATTGCAGGTTGATGCCGGACGATATGACCCCGACGTGGCTGAACGCCTGTGGGAAGTTCCCCAGGAATCGACCGCTTTCAGCGTCAATCTGCTCGGATAAAAGCCCGGTGGGATTCGCCCGGCTGCAGAGCGAGTTGTAGAGGTCCAGCGCCTCCTCGATCCGTCCCTGCATCGTCAGGTTGTCGACGTACCAGAAGCTGCAAAGCAGAAATGCACCCTCGTGACCGGGGAGCCCGTCGGGGGATTCGTCCGGAAGGTAGCGGTACATCAGGCCCTCGCCCGCGCCAAGTCGCTGCATGACAGCCTCCACGGTCGCAACCATCCTGGGGTGGTCCGCGGGAATCACGCGTCGCAGCGGCAGTGTCAGCAAACTGGCATCGAGCCCGCCGCCGCCAAGATGCTCGGTGAGCGAATTCATTTCCGGCACCCAGGCCTCATCCAGGATCCCGCGACGGATCATTTCGGCTTCCTGTCTCCAACGTGATATATCGCCTTCAAGGCCGAAGTGCTCGGCAAGCCTGGCGCCACGATCGAGCGCAACCTGACACATCGCCGCGGAATACGTGAACAGCCGTCCAGGAGCGCGGATCTCCCAGATCCCGTGATCGGGCGTGCGCCATTCCTTCGCGGCGTTATCAATCAATGGCCACAGTCGTTCCCAGAGATGATCGTCAATATGTCCGCCGGGCATCCCCCACTGGTAGGCAACATCCAGAATCTCGCCGAAGACGTCATGCTGCCGCTGGTCCGCGGCGCCATTTCCCCAGCGTACCGGTGGGGATTGACGGTACCCCTCGAGATTCGGATCCTCCCACTCTGGTGCGGGCTGGTCGCCATCAAGGGTGTAAAGCACGTGCGGGCGACCGTCTCGCTCGACCGCATCGAGCACCCATCCGAGAAATGCCCATGCTTCGCTTTCCATCCCGATTCGGCGCAGGGCATACACCGAAAACGCGCAATCACGTATCCACGCGTATCGATAGTCCCAGTTACGCGGGCCGCCGATGGCTTCCGGCAGGGACGACGTCGGCGCAGCGACGATCGCACCGGTCGGCACAAAATCCATCATTTTCAGCGCGACCGCGGATCCTCGGACGAGGTCGTATTGCGGCCCGTCGTAATGAAAACAACTGATCCACCGCCGCCAGGCATCGATCGTCGATTCCAGGCTCTGAACCGGGGATACTGGCGCGAACCGATGCGGCGCTCTCTCCCATTGCAGAGTCAGAAAGAACCGCTCGGACTCCTCGACGTCCAGCTCGGTGTGAAGACCGTCCAGCTCGATCGTTGACGCGAGATGCAGGTCGAGCTCCGGGAATTCGTGGCAGCCAATCCGATAGCCTCCGCTGCTGCGCTCGGCTTCCGCGCCTCCGCGGGGTGCCAGGCTCACCCGAAGCCGGACGGGACCCTGCACGACTTCCACCTGGCGAAGCAACTCGCGCCGCCCGGGCGGGGCATCTTCGTTCAGGTCGACGCCGCTTCGGAGCGTTATCACGTCGGTAATCCGGACAAGTCCCTCCGGACTCCTGAGCTCGGTCACGAGCACGCCGGTGTCCCTCACGTAATACTGTCGCGCCTCCGTCAGTCCCTCCAGCGTGATCGTGAAATGCCCACCGCGTTCAGTGTCCAGTATCTGGGCGAACAGCGGCGGGGAATCGAATCGCGGTACGCACATCCACGGGATACTTCCGTCGCGGGCGACGAGTGCCGAGCTCACGCAGTCACCGATCAGGGCGTGGTCCTCGATGGGCAGGTACCCGTCGATACGCTCAACTGGCTGAAACTCCGGCATGGATTCACGATCTCCCTTCCCTGTCGCGCCAAGCATGTTGCTGTTTCAGTGTAGTATGCCCCCGGGCGCCAGCGACCTCGGTCCACCAGTGTTGCACGGCCGCTGGCTCGCGATGGCCGCCCGGGAAAGGCCCGCGCACGTCGCGTTCCCCCACAAGGGGACGAGCGGAATGTGCATAACGCCCGGAAGCCGGTGTCACCTATAATTGGCAATTCAACCGAAATCGATCAGGAAGGGCCGCTGGTGACGGACGAACTCACGAAGTTGCTCCGATACATCGCCCGGAACTACACGGGCCCGGAGGAAGTGAAAGAGGTCGAGCGCGAGTCGCCAACCCTGCCGGGTGAAGAACTGGACGATGAGCGAGAACGCGCGCTCAGGGCGGAGGAAAGGCGAGCGGACGATCTGGAAGATGCGTTCCGTTCAGGCCTTCTGCGCGCACACGCGGCTGTCAAAGCCGGGGGTGATGCCATCACACTGGATGATCGGGATAACGAGGAGAACCGGATCGCGGATGCTCTGGTGCACTTTCTGGTAGGTCCCGGCATGGCAACGTCCCGCACGCGCGAGACGACGACGATGCACTATGTCTATACAATCTGGATCGACTGGGACCGGCTAAAGCGAGTTGCCAGAGAAGCGGATCTGGACCTCGACCGGGTGCTGGACAGACGAGGTTGATGGATGACCGGGAATCCCGCGCCCCACGAACTGACGCACGATGACGAACGGCGACTCGAGGCGGTGTCGACCTCGCTCGGTGTGGAGTTCGAGAACCCGGACCTGCTCAGACTCGCGCTTGTTCATCGTTCCTACCTCAACGAACTCGGACTGGAAAGCGACGAGGCCGGTACGGACTCCAATGAGCGCCTCGAGTTCCTGGGAGACGCCGTGCTGGGGATGATCACCGGCGAATTTCTGTACCACAGGTTTCCGGAGCTCCCGGAAGGCGAGCTTACCGCCTACCGTGCCGCACTGGTCCGCACTGAAACGCTCGCCGCCTGGGCGAAACAGTTCGGCATTGAACAGCATCTGTATCTGGGGCGCGGAGAGGTGGTGAGCGATGGCTCGGTCCGGGAACGAATACTGGCCGGTGCGTTCGAGGCGATAATCGCGGCGATCTATCTGGACCGCGGGCTCACCCGGACGCGTTCGTTCCTGCGCAAGCTACTGCAGGAAGACGCCGCGGCGTTCATCAGCGCGGGACAGGAGACCAACTACAAAGGCCGCCTGCAGGAGCTGATCCAGGATCGACACCGGATCACACCTGTCTACAATACGCTGGATGTGAGTGGACCCCCGCATCAGCGAACATTCGAGGTAGAGGTCGTCGTCGATGATCAACGGGTTGGGATAGGACGCGGAAGCAGCAAGCGCGCCGCCCAGCAGGAAGCCGCTCGCGAGGCACTGAGCCATCTGACCGGGGAAGAGGGAGCGCCGGACCATGAGTAGGCTGTATGACCAGTTGACGATATTCGGAGGGAACTCCAACCCGGAACTGACACGTGAGGTCTGCGCTTACATCGATATCCCTCCCGGCCGAATGGAGGCCTTTAAGTTCAGCAACGAAAACATCTTCGTACGCATCAATGAAAGTGTGCGGGAGAACGATGTGTTCGTGATCCAGTCGTTGAGCGGCAAGGTCAACGAGAGCATCATGGAGTTGCTGATCATCATCGATACGCTCAAGCGGTCATCGGCCGGAAGGATCACAGCGGTAATTCCCTATTTCGGATATGGCCGGACCGACAAAAAGGACCAGCCGCGAGTTCCAATTACCGCCAGGCTGATCGCGGACATGATCACGGTCGCCGGGGCAAATCGCGTCCTGACGGTTGACCTACATGCCGGCCAGTTGCAGGGGTTTTTCAACATCCCGGTGGATGAGATGACGGCACTCATAACGCTTGCGGACTACTTCAATAACAAGCATCTGCGTAACCCGGTCGTCGTGGCGCCCGATCTCGGAAGCACCAAGCGCGCCCGGAACTTCGCGGAGGACATCGATGCCTCGCTTGCGATCATCGAGAAACGTCGCGTCGGAAACGTGGATAAGACCGAGATCCTGAACCTTATCGGAAGCGTCGAGGGGCAGCCAGTCGTCATAATCGACGACGAAATCGACACCGCCGGTTCGATCATACAGGCCGCCAACGTCTGCATCGAAAATGGAGCAGCCGAAGTCTACGCTGCGTGCACGCATCCGGTACTGAGCGGCCCGGCGATCGAGCGTCTGGAGCAGTCCGCGATCCGGGAACTGGTGACTACCAACACCATCCCGCTTCCCCCTGAGAAAGCAATAGAGAAGATTACCGTCCTCTCGATAGCGTCGCTCCTCGGCGAGTCAATACAGCGGATCCACACCGGAACCAGCGTTAGTTCCGCCTACCGGAGCGCGGACAGGACGCCAATGCCCTGAGCAACACGGCTGTTCAGGTGTACGATCAGTTGTAGGACTTGCTAGAATTCGGTGTGTGACAAGCGGGCCAGTCGCGCGGGCGATTCACACGCGAGGCGCCCGGTGGATACTGCACAGGCACGCACACAGCATTCTGACCAGCACCACTGTGGAAGGCACCGCCCGTGTCCAGGTATCGGTCCCCATATGCGGGCCGCAAACAGCAACAGTCTCGCAACATCGTCGCAATGGTCATCCTGACAATGTTCGCGATCGGCGTGATCGCGGTCGGGCTGTTTCTCCTGGCAGACCGGCTGGGAACCGGTACGCTCGGGACAGACTCCGCCGGCGAGAACGGAGAAGTCGCGACCAACGGTGAAGACGACGCTGATGCCGTAGTCGCTGACGATGAGGACGAACCGACACCGGCTCCACCTGATCCGGACGACCTCGAATCCGCCGAGGAAATCGCCGAGGGGTGGGCGACACTCTGGGCCGCCGGCGACTACCGGGGCATGTATGAACTGATTTCCGAAGAGTCCAAGTCAATTATCACCCGGGAAGAGTTCGTGGAGCGGTACGAAGGCATTAACGAGGAACTCGCCGTCACGGATATGGACGTCGAAGTGACTGGCGGTGTTTCGGACGCGCTTCGATTCACGCTCTCGGTGTGGCGGGACTCAGCCCGGGTCGGCGAGTTCGAGGAAGAAATCCTTCTCCCAATGGTTGAGGAAGCTCAGGGACGACCGAGAGTTGAATGGTCACCCTCCCTGATAGTCGATGACCTGGCGGACGGATTCATCCGCTGGCGGCCGGACATCCCCCAGCGGGGGCGAATCCTGGACGCCCACGGGCGCCCGCTGGCGCATCTTGGGCAGATCAGCAAAGTCGGGGTGATCCCGGGAGACATCGAAGATGAAGACGCCATGCTCGATGAGTTGAGCGATCTTCTGGACATGTCTGAAGAGCGTATCCAGGGACTCTACGAAGGCGGCGAAGACGGCTGGTTCATGCCGATCCGAGACTTCCCGCATCAGATGGACGACGGATTGCGGAGCGACCTTGAATCGATCCCCGGCGTCTCGATCCAGTCCTGGCCGGAACGGGTCTACCCGGCAGGCCCCGCTGCGGCGCACGTCGTCGGTTATCTCACCGAGGTCACCGCGGACGAGCTTCCGGAACTCATAAGCGAAGGCTACGCGCCGGGAGATGTTCTCGGGCGCGGCGGTATCGAGGCGTGGGGAGACGAGTTTCTCGCCGGCACGCGAGGCGGTCGGATGATCATCGTCGGGCCAGACGGGACCGAGCGGTCGACTATCGCGGAGAGGCCGAGTGAACCTGCTGCGGACATCACCCTGACGATCGATATCGACCTTCAGCGAGCAGTCTACGATTCGCTCGATGATCACTCCGGCAGCGTCGTTGTTCTGGACCCAGACACCGGCGCCGTCCGGGCCATGGTCAGCACACCGAGCTTTGATCCAAACGACTTCATTCTCGGGCACACCAGCGAATCCTGGGAAGCGATCAACGATCCAGAGCGACGCCCCCTGGAAAACAGAACCACGACGTTTGCGTATCCGGTCGGTTC
>SKKR01000142.1 GCA_007123655.1 Thermomicrobiaceae bacterium | reverse complement strand
CATCATCCATGTCGCCCCGCCGCTCGTGGTGACGAACGAGGAGCTGGATCGCATGGTTCAGATGATTGACGAGAGCCTGACCGAAGCGGAGGCACAGTTCCAGGGCGAGATCGGCACCTAGTACCCGGCCACTTTCACTCCCGGGAACCAACACGAACAGGACGGCCCCGTGATCGTCACGGGGCCGCTTGACTATACGCTGGCTGTGCTGAGCCGAGTCCTACATCACCTGGCCGCGCTGCTGCTGAAAGCACTCCCGGCAATAGACCGGGCGTCCCTGTCGCGGCTCGAATGGCACCTGGGTCGGTTGACCGCACGCGTCGCAGATGACATCGAACATCGGCCGGGAGCCGCCCATCGCGCCCTCGCCGGAGTTGTTGTTCCGCTCGCGACGCCGCTGAGAACGACACTCCGGACACCGAACCGGATCCATGAACCCGCGTTCGTTGAAGAATTCCTGCTCACCGGCGGTGAACACGAACTCCGAGCTGCAATCCCGACAGACGATGACCTTGTCTTCCGCCTCCATAGACCAGATGTCTCCTTCTGCGTCTGGCGTGCCGAATGCGACACCGAGTCGCCGAACTGGAACGGAAGACAGATCATCCCGCGCGTTCCTGGGGGCCACAGACGATAAACCGTCGTCCGAATCGAGGCAGCACCAGTTCCCGATGTTCAAGTATAGATTCAGTCTAAAGGAGAAGCGTACACTGCGCAACCCTTTACTCGGGTTCATGACGTGCGTCGCGTCCGAGCGAACCCTGTTCGCTCCCGCGGGAGGTGGCCGGAGTCATGACCAGAGCGAGGTCAGCCAGCCGATGCCGTACCAGGATGCCACGGTGATCGCCACAGTCCAGATTGCCAGGCTGAAGGTCATCCAGCCAATGATCCTGTTCCGAGGGGCGCCCACCAGCAGCGTAATCACTGCGCCCAGGTGCGCGCCGATGAGGAGCGGGCTTGCCAGTGACATGCCCGGGACGCCGTACTTCCGGAGAACGTTCATTGCCCTGGCCCGGCGGCCTTCCTGCCAAGATTCGTCCGCGGGATTGACCAGAAACCTGCCCCGGCGACTGGCCCACCAGGTATTGAAACGCTCGAACCCGACGACAATGAGGTAGATGGGCACCGCGTTTCCGGCAAATGAAAAAACGCCTACCAGAATCGGGTTCAGACCGATCCCGATCCCGAACGGAATCACGACCAGAATCTCCACCCACGGTGTCGCGGCAAGGACGATGACCGTCAAGTAGAGCAGAATCTCGTTCCACACGGGCGGCGCTCCGAAACCGTCATGCGAGCAATCAGGCGCCCGGGCGCGCGTAATCTCCGCCGGGCACACAGCAGCCAAGCATAACCGAGGACTACCCCCGGCGCCCGCGGCAGGTTAGTCGAGCATCTCCCGCAGGGACGCTAGCTGTTGCTTGTCGCTCCGTGTGAGTTGTTGAACGAGTTCTTCGATTGTGATGCGTGTGCCATCCGGCAAGTGGCCGGTTCGCGACCAGGCGACGTCGTTGAGTTTCTCCAGGCGGGCAACGAGCTCCTCCCGGCCTGATCGAAACTCCTTCACGACGTTGCTCGGCTCTTCGGTATGGTAGTCGCGCTCGATGGACCAGAGATCCGGATCTTCGTCCTCGAATTCCGGGTCGTCTTCGGTCAACATCAGGCTCAGGCGATCGCCAACTACCGCGTCCCAGTCGCGAAGGAAGGAAAGAATCTCCACGGCGCCCCAGGCGCCGCCCGCCCCGGCCTGGCAGAGCAGGTCCCTCGGATGATCTTCAACGAGCCGGTCCAGGCGGTCTGGTACGCGCCGCAGGCGGGTAAGCAGTTCCTCACGATCAACTGACATGATGGTGAACTTTCTCGGGATCGCTTCGCAGCCTGGCAAACACTGCGTCGTCGGTTGCCGCACGAATCGCCGCACGCGCGAGCACCTCGGTTGGGTCGATCAACGGAACAGTGACATGACCCTGCCTGAGCACCACCGGCAGTTCCGTACATGCGGCCAGAAGCGCTTTCGCCCCCGCCCGCTCCAGATCGCGCGCGGCTGTCTGGACCGGGTTGACCGTCTCGTCGTCGACCGTGCCGGACTTTACCAGTGCGATCGTTTCCATCACAAGCCGCTGTCCGTCTTCGTCCGGAACCGCGGATCGTAATCCAGAGCGGTCGAGTGCCGCCTGATAGAGTCCCGCCGCGACGGTGCCGCTCGTCGCCAGGATGCCGACCTGCGAATCGGCTGTGACGAGCGACCGAACCTCACGGGCGGCTTCATCGATCATGTCGATAATGGGAATCTCTACCGCGGCACGCATGGACTCCAGAAACGCGTGCGCCGTATTGCACGGCATGACGATGAACGATGCGCCAGACGTTTCCAGCTGCCGAGCGCCCCGGACGAGCCATGGTGTAGGGTCTTCACCACCGGAGAGCAATGCCTCCGTGCGGTCCGGCACGGACGGATCGGCGTAAATCAACACTGGAAGATGGTCCTGATCACGGTTCGCCGCGGTATGCCTGATGATCTTCTGATAGAGATCCGCTGTCGCGAGCGGCCCCATGCCGCCGAGGATTCCGACCGTCCGTCGGGTCATGCTGCGGCTCCTTCTGGGTTATCCTCAATGACGATCGGGACCTCGTGGATGTCACCGTCGTAGCGGAATGCGCGCACCTCTGGCTCCGCACCGGCCAGCGATATGATAATCATGTACACCTCCGGATCAAAGATGAGTCCGAGGTCGGTTTCGGAGGGGTACGACTCGGTTGAGGGATGGGAGTGAAAGATCGCGCCGAGGCGGATCTCCCGCTCGTCGATGTCTCGAGTCGCGGCCAGGACTTCCTTCGGGTCCATCTCGTAGAAGGTCTCACTGTAGGCGACGTTCGTACCGGGGTAGACCTCAACGACCACATCCGCGACGGTCGCAAGCAGGCCACAGCCTTCGAGCGGATACCAGTGCCGGACATGCTCCACCATCTCTGACAGGTGATGCGATCCGATCCGCAGGCGGTGGTCGCTCGTATGATTTGCGTCGGCGCGTACTCCGGCCATTCCGGTTGTGTCTCCTGCCAGTGAGCAGCGTGTGTGCCGGCGGTGATCCCGCCGAACACGTTAGCGCCCACGATAGCGCTGCGGATTATAGCAAATCCAGGTCGGCATCCCTGACGCGGTACTGATACGCTGAATGCTACGTCATGTGTTCGGGTTGTGCCAACAAGGCATGGTTGCTTGGGAGGCAGAGACGATGACCGATACCCGTATGGATCACTTCCGCGACTACCGCACACGGATGAACGACCGTATCGGCGAGATCGACCATCTCGGAATCAAACGGTTCTTCAGCCTGGATTCCGGCGCCTACCGGGACGCCGCGCTGGACAGCAAGACCAAGGAGTTGCTGGGGCTCGTCGCGTCAACGGTGCTTCGCTGCAATGACTGTATCGACTATCATCTGGAACAGTCGATCAACGAGGGCTGGAACGATGAGGAACTCTATGATGCGCTCAACGTTGCGCTGATCGTTGGGGGGAGTATCGTGATTCCGCACTTCCGGCACGCGGTCGAGACGATCGACATTATCCGGTCCGAACAGGACGGTTCCTCGAACTGACCTGTCGGATACCTCCGGCTGTCCGGACCCCGGCAGAATTATGCAGGTGACGAACTGATGCTGCTTGAACTGGCAATACGAGACTTTGCGATCATCCGTGAACTCCGAGTCACCCTGGGTGGTGGATTGCAGGCGATGACCGGAGAGACTGGCGCCGGAAAGTCGATCATCATCGATGCGCTCGGCGCTGTGCTCGGATCCCGTATCTCGGCGGACCTTGTCCGCACGGACACGCAGGGCGCCTGGGTGGAAGCGGTGTTCGATGTCACCGATGTCCCACGAGAGACTGAAATCAACGAGCGGCTCGCCGAACTCGGCGTTGAAGCGGAAGACGGGACACTCATTCTGACCCGGGATATCCGGGACAACGGCCGGAGCACCGCCCGCATCAACGGCCGCACCGTCCCGGTTCGCGAGCTTGCCGCAATCGGTGAGTTGCTCGTCGACATCCACGGCCAGAGCGAGCACCTCTCGCTGCTTCGTCCGGCGGAACACCTGCGCATGCTGGATAGCTATGCCGGAACGACGACCCGCCGGGAGGAGCTTGCCGAACTCGTGGCCCGGTATCGAACGGTCCGGGACCAGATCGAGCAGATCCGCTCCGGGGAACGGGATCGGGCGCATCAGATCGACCTGCTCCGGTTTCAACTCGAGGAGATTAACGCGGCGGAACTTCAACCCGACGAAGAGGAGTCACTCCACCGGGAGCGGCAGGTGCTCGGGAACGCCGAACGCCTGCGCGAGACCGCCTGGCGCGCCTATCAGTTGCTTGAAGGAGACAACAGTGCCGGAGAAGGCGGGTACGCCGGGGCACTGGATGCACTGCGTGAGGCGGCGGATGGGCTGGATGAGCTCGCCGGGCTGGACCCGGACGGCGCGGGCGAGGTGGCCGCGCAGATCCGCGAATCCCGCTATCTACTGGAGGAGTGGGCGCCGGCCGTGCGCGGGTACGCGGAGTCGATCGAAGCCGATCCGGCGCGCCTGGAACTGGTTCAAGAACGGCTGGTGCTGATTCGGGAGTTGCAGCGGAAGTACGGTGCTACGATCCCGGACATCATTGCCTACGCTGATCGCGCCGAGTCTGAACTCGGGGAGCTCGATTCGAGCGAGGAGCGTGTCGATCAGCTCGAGGAAGAACTGGAGCGGCTGCTCGGGGAAATCGGAGACCGGGCGGGCGAGCTATCCAGGCTGAGGCGCGATGCGGCGGGTAAACTCGAGTCACGTGTTGAGCAAGCGATTTCCGACCTGCACATGGGCGGCGCGGTCTTCCGGGTTGACTTCGCCCAGCTCGGCGCTGGCGATCCGGCGACGATTGAACGCGACGGGTCAGCTGCCGAGATGCCCTTTGACACGACCGGGGTTGACCGGGTCGAGTTCCTGATCGCGCCGAACGCGGGCGAGGAGCCGCGTCCCCTGGCGCGGATCGCGTCCGGAGGCGAAACCGCCCGGCTCATGCTGGCGCTGAAATCGATTCTGTCCGACGTGGACGAAACGCCCACGCTGGTGTTCGACGAGGTCGACGTCGGCGTTGGCGGCCGGAGTGGCCAGGCGGTCGGGGAGAAGCTGTGGGAACTCACCAGCAGGCATCAGGTAATCGTGATCAGTCATCTCCCACAGATTGCCGCCTTTGCCGACCAACACCTGAAGATCACGAAGCTGGAGTCCGATGGACGGACTGAAACTGGGGTCGATCTACTGGCCGATCAGGAACGGATCGACGAGATCGCCGCAATGCTGGACGGCGTACCCGTGACGGATGCCTCCCGGCAGAATGCGGTGGAGATGATGGGGCGCATCGAGTCGTGGAAGGAAGCGCGGCACGCGGCGTCCTGAGCGGTTCGGCGTGCTATACTCGGAACCCGCTATGAGATGGGAACGATCCGACGCGATGATCAGATCCGGAGGATTATGCAATGCAGCCGAACATGAAAATGATGCAGCAGATGCAGGAGCGGCTGGAAAAGATCCAGCAGGAACTGGAAGAGACCGAAGTCGAGGGAACCGCGGGTGGTGGCGCGGTCCGCGTAACCGTCAATGGGCTTCGCACGGTCAAGAGCATCAAAATCGATCCGGAAGCCGTTGATCCGGACGACATGGAGATCCTGGAAGACATGATCCTGGCTGCAATCAACGAGGCAATGACCAGCGCGGAAGCGCTTTCCCAGGAGAAGATGGGTGCGTTGACCGGTGGGCTGAATATCCCGGGACTCACCTGACAAGAGCGTTCAACAGAAAACGTGAGAGCGAGGCGGGCCTCAGGGTCCGCCTTAGTTCGATTCGTGCAGATTCAGCTCTTGGCGACCACGGATTCTCCTGTTTTCGCAAGAACCTCGAGGAGCTCGGCGCTTTCCACCGCTGCGTTTGAATTGCGATACTCTGCCGCCATCTCTCCCGCGCGCTCTCGGAACCGCTGGTCGTGCAATACCTGTTGAACGGCCCGGCGGATTTGCTCCTCAGAAGGCGACTCCGTGCCGAGATCTACTCCGACGCCGGACCACTCAACGCGCGCGCAGACTTCTGGCTTGTCCTCCGTCCTGCCGGCGACGACCAGCGGGATACCATAACTGAGGGCGACCTGCACACCGTTGTAGCCGCCGTTGGTGATCATCAGGTCAACGTGCGGCAGGAGATGGCCGTATGGCAGGAACGACGCAACCCTGACGTTCTCCGGAAGAGATGATTCGGTCAGGTGGTTCACGTCGTCGCGGCCGGTTGTCACAACAACCAGCGCGGTCTCGTCTGCCAGCGCCCTGATCGCCGGCATAAGCAGTTGCTCTGGATCGTTGGAGAGGGTGCCCTGCGTAACGTGGATCACCGTCGTCCCGAATTGCACCTCCGGCCACCAATCAGGCGGATTGAACGGAGGCGTCGATTGCGTGACGAGCGGGCCGACGTGGTGAAACTGCGGCGGGAGGTCCGACCGCGGATACTCCAGGCCTCGATAGGATCCCTGCAGGAACAGGTACGGAGAGACGATGTGATCCCAGAACACGTCGTCGTCTGCCGGGAGCCCGAGTCGACGTCTAAGTCGGTTCAGATGCTCCGTCGTGTCACGATAGAGGTAGCGTTTTGCGATCGCATTCAGGAGTGCGATCTCTACTCGCCCGAAACGCGAAGCCGGCGGTTTCATACCGAGCCCGAACGGTGGCACATCGCGGCTCCGAAATGAGACCGCGAACGGGTTTATCACCGCCCAGGATAGTCCGCCGATCTCGTGGAGCCAGCGCCCGGCCACGAACGGGGCGTCCGTAAGCAGGACGTCGGCGGGGAACGACCTCAGGATCTCCTGCAAGTCGTGCACATACCCGACGGACGGATCACCGAACAGATGCTTGATGTCGAACTTGAGATGATTCAAGCCGGTAAGCCCGGCACGCTCCGGGAACTGCTCGTTGAGCGGGGACTCACTCAGATCTGGTGCGAGGCGCATCTCCTCGAAGGAAGCACCGGTATCCTCAACGTGCTGTCGAAATCGTTTACCGGTGTACCAGCGGACCTCGTGCCCGCGCTCACCCAGCGCAGCCACGATCGGTTCAACGGGTACGACATGCCCCATCAGCGGCGTTGACCCGACCAGAAAGCGCGCCAACAGCGTCCCCCTTCCGTTGCGATGAGCCTATCATTCCCGGTTCCACGGGCTGTTCTGGCTGGACGCCACATCCCGTTTCAGTGACAATGTGCCTTCGATCAGTTCGCACGAACAGACTGCCGGAGGATTCATGGCTGACCTTGGAATTATGATCGAGTCGCAGGACGGTACCGACTGGGACCGCTGGAACAAACTCATTGACGCTTGCCATCATGGTGGTTTGAACGGCCTGTGGCGCTCGGACCATCTGTTCTCGCTCATGGGGGATTCGACCCGGCCGGCGCTGGCGCTCGTGCCGGCGTTGACCGCGCTTGCGATGAAGAGTGACCGTCTGGAGTTCGGCGCAGTCGTCTGCCCCATGACGTTCCGGCATCCGGTCATGCTCGCCCGGGAAGCGGTCGCCCTGGATCTGCTCTCCAACGGACGGTACACACTTGGCATCGGCGCGGGCTGGAACGAGCGGGAGCACGACGCCTTCGGGTTCGATCTTCTGCCGCTGAAAAAGCGCATGGACCGCATGGAGGAGTCACTGGAGGTCATCACCCGGCTACACACCGGCGACGTGGTGAGCTACCAGGGTGAGCAGTTCCAGCTGCGAGACGCGCAGATGCGCCCGACGCCGTCTCGCGGCAAGAAAGTGCCGATCATGATCGGCGGAAGCGGGGAAAAACGCACCCTGAACATGGTTGCACGCTTCGCCGACGAGTGGAATTGCATCTCGACCGATCCGGAAACGTACGCCCACAAGACCTCGGTTCTGGAGGGGCACTGCCGGGACGCCGGCCGGAACCCGTCCGAGATCAAGCGCTCGATGATGGGTGGTTTCATCATCGGCCGGAACCAGAACGAGATGCTTGACCGGGCGAAGAAGCTGAAGGAGATCTCGCCGGGTAACGCCGAACTCGAGCCGCAGGAGATCATAGATCGGGCGAAGCAGCGCTGGGGTATGGCCGGCACGCCGGACGAGATCGTGGAGAATATCAAAGCCTGGGAAGGCCGCGGCATGCAGCGCTTCATGCTGCAGATGCTCGATCAGGATGATCTCGACGCCGTGGAGCTGATCTCGAAGGAAGTCAATCCGCACGTGTAGTGTGATGCTGGCGCGAGAGAACTGTTCCCGCGCCAGAGCT
>SKKR01000170.1 GCA_007123655.1 Thermomicrobiaceae bacterium | reverse complement strand
TAAGCACTTTCTGGCGCATGCCCTTGCTCAATTCCCCGGAGAGGGTGTCGCGCTTGCTGGCGAGATCGAACCGCTCCAGCAGCGACCCGGCCCGAGGTTCCCAGTCTTCCACTCCGTATGCGAGCGCGGTGAATTTCAGATGCTCCCATGGCGTCAGCAGATCGTACAACGCTGGGACTTCCGGGATGTACCCCGTGCTTCGCCTCGATTCTGAAGACCGAATTGGGGACCCCGCAATCTCGATGCTTCCACCGGACGCCCTGAGCAATCCCGCGATGCATTTGATCAGCGTGCTCTTCCCTGCTCCGTTCGGTCCCAGGAGTCCGACGATCTCACCGGATTGCACTGAGAGCGATACGTCTTCGACCGCGTTCAGTGATCCGTATGCTTTCCGGAGGTCAGCAACGCTGAGGATTGTCCGTGCCTGCATCCTGCCCCTGTTTACCTGTCCAGACATTACAATCGCATCCCGAGATGCGCCATGGAACCCGGGGACAGATTGTATGCCAGACGCAAATGATCGACCAGCATGGGGGAGGGCCTGGCGAGAGGCCAGGCCCGAGTACACCATCGGTGGCTTTGAGATCAGGGCGTAATGGGACTGAAGCAATCGAGTCGCTCCAGATTCTCGTAGACGATCCGATCACTCGTCAGATCGAGAAACACTCGCGAGGACGTGACGATCCCGACAATGGAGACCGGCACGCAGATTGTGTCGTTTTCGTTTTCCGACTGGCTGATCTCGAGATAGGTCATGCCGTTGTAATCGTGCCTGAGGACGGCTGCGACGGTCCCGACGTGAACCTCGTCTGCCGTACAGACTTTCATACCAAGAAAACGGCGCCAGTTGGTGCCAGCCTGCGGTACTGCCTTGTACATACCCCACCCGCTATACCCCGCATGGGCACATGCCGGTCCATGAAGAAAATCAGGAGAATCTCAGCGCCAAGCGCAGAGCACGCATGTGCGGTACTCCGGTACTGGATTAAACCAGTACGCTGGTAATAGTTACGAAGTACGATCGTCTCCCAGCCTGTTGGCTGGATAGCCCCGAAAGCGCCGGTCGGCTTGCCTCTGGATCATCCCGGAGTGGCGGTCTCAGGAACTTGGTTGGCGGGATTCGGCCGTTTCGGACTCCGACTCGTCGGCAGTCGCGGAGGGCGGGGGCGGATCTTCGGGGAGCGGCGGTCTGTTTCGAACAACCACCAACCAGTAAGGGATAAAGGCAAAGACGTTCAGAATACAGATCACCGCGGTCCAGATCATCTTTGCTTCTTCGGTGAGATGGTCGGCAGGGCGACGGGTGACGTCCAGCAGTGCGAGCATCAGCCCGAGCCAGACAAACGGAATGCCCGGCAGTGCGATCGCCGCGAGTAGCCAGGCCTGCCAATCGGTGGCGACAGCACCGTAGATTGCGGTGCCGACGAAGGCGAAGAAGCCGATCGTGGACACTGGAAGCAGCCAGGTGAGGCCCGATAGCCCGCGCATGTTGAGGCTCAACTCTCTGTCGTGGGGATCGATTCCTGTCGAACCGGCGGTTCCAACCTGGTTGACGGGCGTGCGCGACGCCGGTCCGACGGAGTCTTCAAACGCTTTGCGCCGGACGTGCGGCGCGCCTTAGAACGCACCCTGCTGGGCGGCCTTGCGGCGACGTTTGTGTTCAGCCTTGCGGATCTTGGCTCGTCGCTGTTCGCTCTTGCTGACGAACCGTCGCTTGCTGCGGAAGTCACGCAGCTTACCCGACTTCTGCACTTCCTTGGTGAAGCGACGCAGCAAGGCGTCAAAACTCTCGTTGTCTCGCATGTCGACTCGCATGAACTGGCTCACCCCCTCTCGTGGCAGGTTCTCCGGCATTCGCTGCGTTCCAGTGAGTGCAGCGGGACACCGGGCGGAGTGCGGCAGATCATTGCCGCGTTTGAATCAGCGTTAACAGTTCGAGTGGCGCCCGCAGGCACCACTCGCAGAGTATAGCACAGCGATGCTGGCAAACCGGCTCTGGTGAAATCAGTTCCGCTGATCGATCGGAACGAACTCCGCGGTCTCCGGGCCGGTGTAATGAGCCTGCGGCCGGATCAGCCGCATGCCCTGCAACTGCTCCATCAGGTTGGCGGTCCAGCCGACAACCCGGCTTACCGCGAAGGCGGCGGGCATACCGTCAGTCGGGATCCCGAGCGTGTAGAGCAGCGGGGCGGAGTAAAACTCGACGTTCGGATAGAGCCGTCGCTCGGTGAAGTATTCATGCTCGTTCGTAATCTCCTCGATCCGCGCGGCAATGTCGTGCCACGTGCGGTCACCTTTCTGCTCCGCGACGGATTCGGAGAAGCCCATCAGATGCTTGGCGCGCGGATCACGGGTGCGGTAGACGCGGTGACCGATCCCCATCAGGCGCCGTTTGATGCGCAATGATTCATCAATGTAGGCATCTGCATTGTTTACGGATCCGATGTCAAGAAGCATCTCCATCGCCCGAGCGTTGGCGCCGCCGTGGGCATCGCCTTTCAGGCAACCAAGGGCCGCGGAAACGGCGGAATACAGGTCAGTGATCGTGGAAAACGTGACACGCGCCGAGAACGTGGAGGCGTTCATGCTGTGCTCGGCAACAAGAATGAGATAGCAATTGAAGGCGTTCGCCTGGAGGTCCGTCGGCTTCTCGCCGGTCAGCATGTACAGAAAGTTTGCCGCCTCGCCCAGATCGGTGCTCGGCTCGATGACGTCTTTACCCTCTCGCAGGCGCAGGTAACCGGCCAGCATCGTCGGAAACGCGGCCGCCATCCGGATCGCGCGTTCCTGGATATCGCCGGCATCCAGCGAGCGCTCGTCCGGGTCCTCCATTGCCATCGCGGTTACCGCGGCTCGCATTGCGTCAATCGGCGCTCCGGTGGTCGGAAGTTCAGCCATGACTTTCCTGACCGCCGGTGAGAGCTTCCGGTGGCTGCGAAGCCGTTGCCGTAGGCCGTCCAGTTCACCCTGGTTCGGGAGTTTGCCGAACCAGAGGAGGTACATAATCTCTTCGAAGGAGGTCTGCTGCGCGAGATCGTCAATGTCGTACCCGCGGTATCGCAGATAGCCATTCTGGCCGTCGATCATGCTCAGACTGGTCTCTGCTACCACCACGCCTTCGAGCCCGCTATTGATTTCCTTCGCTTCACTCATGCAACAGTCCTTTCTTGCTCCGACAGTTGTCAGGTGTCGTCTGTTTACGTAAGATGAGCGATGGGTCCCGTTCCGCCGCGCGAAATCGTGGCCATCGTAGCAGAGCGTATCGGCTCAAGTATACAGTCGCCCGCAATCGTGTCCTCCGCCGGAGGTCCCGCATTTTACACGCCGGGCGTCGCGCAGCCGGGCCGGGCATAAGAATTGCAGGGAGTAACCCGGGAGTTGGGGAGGCGGCCAGCCAGTGCTGGTCGGTTCTTCGTGTAATGCTTGACTCGCGCTCTGACGTCAGACGCGGAGGGGCGAGTGAAAGGGGGCACCGGTGGCGCGCGTTTTGATCGTCGATGACGATCCCGCCATCCTGAATATGCTCGATGAGCTGTTACAGGATGAGTCGTACGAGACGTTGCTCGCAACCGATGGCGACGCGGCGGTAACGATCGCTCGCGAGCGAATGCCGGATCTGATACTCATGGATCTGATGCTTCCGATTATGGATGGCGCGACTGCAATCCGTCGGCTCAAGCAGGATCCGGACACAAGTTCGATTCACATCATAGCGATGTCCGCGGGCGCGAACCTGCGAATGCACGCCGATCAGTTACCGGCGGACAGCGTAATCGGCAAACCGTTTGATCTCAACACCTTGCTGGCAGGCGTCGCACTCCACACGTCACCGCAACGAGTGACGACTGCCAACGGCCGCAGCGCGGATGAGAGCTGAGCCGAAACTTTATCTCTGGTTCGATCGTGACCCAGCCGCCTTTCCGCCGGATCAGGCGATTCCCGACGTTCCCGGAACCGCCGATATCGATTTGCTGAGTTCGGCGATCCTCAACGGTGAACTCGGCACTCTTCTTCCCGCGCGGATTTCCATGTCGACCAGGCCACAGCCGGAGAGCCCGCGCTCGATCCGCACGATCGATGTCGGACGGTTGCTGCGGGATCTCCGTGTACATCATCGACGCTGCTATCAGATCGATCTTCCCGAACCGAACGAGTAAGACCGGTTGCCCGGAGCGATCCGCGTTGCGATAATCGCCCATGCCGACCCGCTGGCGGAATGGATCTGCAGGGCATGAAACTGACGCCGAAGGAACTCGATCGCCTGACCGTTTTCACCATGGCCGAACTGGCGAGACGACGCAGGGAACGGGGACTGCTGCTCAACCATCCGGAAGCGGTCGCGATCATCATCGACGAAGTCTACGAAGCCGCGCGGGACGGTCGAACACACGAGGACGCAGTCCGCATCGCTCAATCGGCCCTGACGCGAGACGATGTGATGACCGGTGTCCCGGAAATGATCCCGATCCTGCAAATCGACGCGATGTTTCCAGACGGCACCCGTCTCGTGACGGTGAGGAACCCGATTCAATGAGACTCGCCGATATACCACCTGGCGCTGTCCTTCCCGGAAGCGAACGTCCCGTTGTTATCAACGAGGCTCTCCCGGCTTCATCAGTCACCGTTACCAACACTGGTGACGTCCCCGTGCATCTCACTGCTCACTACCACGTGTTCGAGGCGAACCCGGATCTCCGCTTCGACAGGCGCAAGGGGTTCGGCATGCGGCCGGATGTCCCGGCCGGTGGCGCGGTGCGTATCGAGCCGGGAGCCACCGTCGACGTTCCCCTCGTGCCGATCGGCGGCAACCGGATCGTCCGGGGGTTTCACGGCCTGATCGAAGGACGGCTGGACGAGGTAGAACTCGATGAACTCCTGGAGCGGGCGATCGAGCGCGGGTTTCAGCACGAGCCTGAGGAGTGAACCGCATGCCGGCCGAGATGGACCGCCGGGCGTACAACGCGGTGTACGGAGCGACGACCGGAGACCGGGTCCGGCTGGCCGACACCAATCTGTTCGTCCGTGTGGAATCTGATCACAGCCTGCCGGGGAGTGAACTCATCACCGGGTTCGGACGGCCGGTGCGAGACGGGATGCTTATCGGGCATCAACCGGGTCCGAGCAAGCTGGACATGATCGTCACCAACGTGCTGGTGCTCGATCCGGTAATCGGAGCCGTCAAGACGAACATCGGTATCAAGGACGGCCGCATCGCGGGAATCGGGCGGGCCGGCAACCCGGACGTAATGGACGATGTCGACCTGGTGCTGAGTGGTAGCACCGCGATGATCACCGGTGACGGGTTGATTGCAACGCCGGGCGGGGTCGATTCCCACGTGCATCTTTCTTCGACATCCGTCATCCCTGCGTCCCTGTCGAGCGGGCTGACAACGCTCGTGGCGCAGGGCTCTGGTGGAGTCTGGGATCTCGGCGTGAACCCGCTGAACAACATGCTGCATGTCTTCGAAGCGTTCGAAGCGATTCCAATCAACCTGGCGCTGCTCGGCCGGGCGTCGTCCAGTCACGAACACCTCGAGGAGCATGTCGAGGCGGGCGCGGCCGGGTTGAAGGTCCACGAAGACGTCGGCGCGTTCCCCGCGGTTGTTGACCGGGCGCTGGAAATTGCGGATCAAACCGGGGTGCAGGTCGCGATTCACACTGACGGGCTGAACGAATCCGGCTCGCTCAACGAAACTCTCCACGCAATCGGTGGACGTTCCATCCACGCCTATCACGTGGAGGGCTCCGGCGGCGGCCACGCGCCGAACATGCTGGAGATCGTCCGGGCAGAGAACGTGATCGGCTCGTCTACGAACCCGTCCATCCCGTACGGCATTAACAGTTTTGGTGAACAGTTCGAGATGGCCTTCACCGTCCACCGGCTGCACCATCACTTCGAGACGGACGTCCAGGCGACCCGGGACCGGATTCGTGAGAGCACTATCGCCGCGGAGGATGTGCTGCACGACCTCGGGGCGATCGCGATCATGTCCTCAGATTCACAAGGGATGGGCCGTATCGGGGAAGTGATTAGCCGGACCTGGCAACTCGCCCACCGTATGAAAGAGGTCCGTGGCGGTGGCTTTAGCCCGGAGACGAGTGAAGGCGACGACAACCCGCGCATCATGCAATACCTGGCCAAGTACACGTTGAACCCGGCAATCGCCCATGGTCTGAGCGCAACGGTAGGAAGTCTGGAGCCGGGGAAACTGGCGGACATCGTTCTCTGGCATCCAGCCTTCTTCGGTGTGAAGCCCCAGGCGGTGATCAAAGGTGGGTTCGTGGCCTGGTCGCCGGTCGGGGATGGGCAGGGGTCAACCCGGACCAGCCAGCCTCAGATCTACCGGCCGATGTTCGGGGGAACGGGTCAGGCGCCGGCGAATCTGGCCGTGAACTTCCTGTCTCAGCAGGCCGTCGATGCGGGTTTCCGGGCTGGTCGACACCTTCGCCGCCAGGCGGTTGCGGTCGGTAACACCCGCAGCACCTACAAGTCCGCTATGCGATTCAACACGGCCAGCCCGGATGTACGGGTGAACCGGCAGACGCTGGAGGTGACGATCGATGGATCTCCCGTCGACATCGAACCGGCGACGTCCCTGCCTATGACCCATCGATATTTTCTGGCCTAGCCTGATTCTTGCAGGCATTGACAGACCATGTATTGGCCGACGACCCTTTCGGCCCAGGAGATACAGACCGATGCGGTCGCACAGGGGCGTGCGGCCCTACACGAACGACCGAAGGCGCGTTCACGTTCACTGAGAAAGGGCCCAGACTGGTTCGTTTGCAAGAAATTGTTGATTCACTCCAGGGAAGGGATCTCAATGTCTATCCACCCCGGAATCCCAAACGTGACGACCCAGCGCTTCGGCATCTCCGACGCCGAGTTCCTTCAGCGCCGGCAAAACGTGCGCGACAGGCTGGCGGAACGCGGGTTGGACGCGATCATCCTGTTCAACTCGCCACGAATCGAGTACCTGAGCGGGTTCACCCATGTTTCAACGGAGCGCCCTATGGCACTGGTGGTCCCGCAGGATGGTGAACTCGGCGTGTTGATACCGGATCTCGAGCGCGAGCACGTCACCAAAGCGGAGATCATCCACCACGTCAAAACCTATCCCGAGTACCCGGCTGGAGACTCCGGCAGGCACCCGATGGAGCATTTTTCGGAGTTGCTGCGCGATATGGGGCTCGGCGGGAAAAAGCTTGCCGCCGATCGTGATGGATACCAGGACATCAATGGCTACGTCGGGCCAACCGTGTCGGCCGTCATGGATATGAGCGTCACGGAGGCCCCGGAGATCGTGGACGATCTGCGTCAGGTGAAATCGGACGCGGAGCTGGAGCTCATTCGCCACTCCTGTATCTGGGGTAACCTCGCGCACCGGCTTCTCCAGGACTACATGGCCGTGGGGCGTACTGAAATCGAGACGAGCCTTGCGGCGACGAGCGAGGCGACCGAGTACATGCTCAAGACGCTTGGCCGGGCATACGCCAGCCACGGTCGCGGCATTCGAAATGTGCCGGTCCAGGCATCGTTCATCGCCGGTTCCAATACGTCTCTCCCCCACGGTTTGCGGAGTGAGTCTGGCCTTCGTCCAGGCGACGCGATCGTTACCGGTGCGAGCGCGAACGTGGGTGGATACCGAAGCGAGCTAGAGCGCACGATGATCGTGGGTGAACCGTCACTCGAGTTCCGGAAATACTTCGACATGATGCTCCAGATCCAGGACGCCGCCTTCGCCGCGTTCCGGCCCGGCCGCACCTGTGCCGATGTCGAGGCGGATGTCGTCAAAGCGTTCGAGGATCTCGGGGTCAAGGAGATGATGCGACATCACACCGGTCACGGAATCGGTCTGGAAGGACACGAGCAGCCGTTCTGCGACCTGGGAGATCACACCGAGGTCAAACCGGGGATGGTGTTCAGCGTCGAACCGGGCCTGTACGTGCCGGGCGTCGCGGGGTTCCGGCCATCCGACACGATCTTCATCACCGACGACGGCTGCGAGATCGCGACGTTCTACCCGCGCGACCTGGACAGCCTGATCGTTCCAGCCTGAAATCGCTCAGGAACATTCCAGTAGACGATCGCACGCCGCCGCCGGGGATTTCGCGCTGAGTCCCGCGGCGGCGCAGTAACGCACCGCTTCGCCGCGCCATCTCCAACCTCCCAAGCCGATTGTTTGAACTTCATTAGACCGGTCTATATACTGGTTGGGCAAGGGAGTGTGCGATGGCGACATCGAAACGCGATGAGGTCCTGAAAAGCGCCTGGCGGCTGTTCGAATCACAGGGCTATCACGCCACCGGCATCAATCAGATTATCACGGAGAG
>SKKR01000533.1 GCA_007123655.1 Thermomicrobiaceae bacterium | reverse complement strand
GCTCGAGACCGATGATCGCCGCCATCCCGCCCGGGCGTTCCTCACCGCTTTCTTTCATCAGCCGGCCACGTTCCCGGACCAGTGTCAGCGCATCTTTGAAATCCAGGACGCCCGCGGCGACCAGCGCGGTAAACTCACCCAGGCTGTGCCCCGCCACGTATACCGGGGCGATCGCGCGCCCCGCCTCCCGCGTCCGCTCCCGGAACGCCTCCAGATAGGCAACGCTCACGGTGAAGATCGCTGGCTGCGCGTTTACCGTATCCTCGAGTTCGTCAGCCGGACCGTTGAAACACAGCGATGAGATGGAGTAGCCCAGCACTTCGTCCGCCTGATGAAACACGCGTCGCGCGGCATCGGAGACCTCGTACACCCGTTGCCCCATGCCGACGTACTGGCTACCCTGACCGGGAAACACCCATGCGATCCGTTTGGCGATGTCATCTTTGACCGTCATCGGCTCGATCCCTTTCGACCCGAACCAGCCGCTGCTTTCGCCCGATTCGTACGCCCGATCGTGCGTCGCAGCCAGACAATAAACTGCGGAATGATACCACGGGCGCTTTCGCGTTTCTGACGTGTTCGCGCGGCGTTCGGTGAGGTCCGTACTACATGGGTCGATGGTCGTCGCTTCGGGTCATATCAGCGACCGCGGTCGATTCCGCAGGAGCCTTGGCGTGCTCACCCAGGATCTCGAACAGCCCGTCGCGATCGACCGTCTCGTCTTCGATCAGACGGTCCGCGAGCGCGTCCAGCCGGTCCCGGTACTGGCGCAAGAGTGATTCCGCACGATCCATTGCTTCGTAGAGCAGGCGCTGCACCGCCTCGTCCGCCCGGTCGATCGTCTTCTCGCCGACCTCCCGGTCCTGTCCCATTTCCCGGCCGAGGAAGACGTGCTGCTCTCCCATACCAAGGAAGATGGGGCCGATCTCATCACTCATACCCCAGAGCCCGACCATACGGCGGGCCAGCATCGTCGCTTCTTTCAGATCGTTCTGGGCACCCGTCGTGATCTCATTGAACACGAGTCGTTCCGCCGCGCGGCCGCCCATCATGACCACCAGCCGGTCAAGCAGATAGCTTCTGGAGTAGTTGAAGCGATCCTCTTCCGGCGCCTGGATCGTCACGCCGAGCGCCCGTCCGCGCGGCACAATCGTCACCTTGCGCAGCGGATCTGCACCGGGCGAGTAGTGCGCGGCGACCGCGTGACCGCCCTCGTGATAGGCCACCACTCGCTTCTCATGGTCATTCATCACCATCGAGCGCTCGGTTCCGAGGATAATCTTGTCCAGCGCCAGGTCGAAATCGTCCTTGTCGACGACTTTCTTGTCTCTCCGCGCAGCCATCAATGCGGCTTCATTGACCAGGTTGGCCAGGTCCGCCCCAGCGAATCCCGGTGTTGCCGAGGCAATGAGACTGAGTTCGAGATCCGGATCAACCGGAATCCCCCGGGTGTGGATCTTGAGGATCGCCTCCCGGCCTCGCTTGTCCGGCAGCCCGACCGTTACCTGACGGTCGAACCGACCCGGACGCAAGAGAGCCGGATCAAGGACGTCCGGCCGGTTCGTCGCCGCGACGACGATCACGTCCTCATGCGGATCAAAGCCGTCCATCTCGACCAACAACTGATTCAGTGTCTGTTCACGTTCGTCGTTGCCGCCACCAACGCCAGCGAATCGTTGCCGGCCGACTGCGTCGAGCTCATCAACGAAAATGATTGCCGGCGAATTGGTCTTCGCCTTCTCGAACAGGTCGCGCACGCGACTCGCGCCGACACCGACGAACATCTCAACGAACTCGGAGGCGCTGACACTGAAGAAGGGCACGCCGGCCTCGCCGGCCACGGCCTTGGCGAGGAGTGTCTTTCCGGTACCGGGCGGTCCCACCAGCAGGATGCCTCGCGGCAGGCGAGCGCCGATATTGTGGAATTTCGCAGGATCCTTCAAGTACTGGACAAGCTCTTCCAGCTCCGCTTTGGACTCTTCCTCTCCCGCAACGTCCGCGAACGTCAGCTTCGGTCGTTCCGGATCATATTGCTTTGCCTTCGACTTCCCGAAACTGAACACGTTCTGCTGGCCACGGGACATGCTCCGGCCGATGAAGAAGAGGATAACCAGGAAGATCAGCAGCGGAAGCCCGAACAGCAGGAAGAACGGGATGCCGTTGGAAGACGGCTCCGCGGTAATCGCGACGCCGCGCTCGTGCATCAGTGCGGTGATTTCCGGTTGCGTATTCTCCGGAACGGCGGATTCGAACGCCGTCGCCGAGATGACATCCGTCTCCTCAGCTCCGGCGGGAATCGTCTCATCCGGACCGTAGATCTGGCCGTCGTACTCGTGCATCTCGACGTTGAACTCGCCGGAGACGCTCTCACCTTCGATGGTGACTTCACTGACGTTACCGGATTCAACCTGCTGGCGAAGCTCGGAGTAGGAGATGGTGATCGTTGGATCGCCAGAGGGCCAGAAGTAAACGTAGGCAGTATAGGCAAACAGCGCGATCAGCAGACCCCAGAGGATCCAGATCGGAAAACTCGGTCTCTGCCGCTGCTCCCCGTCCTGGCCACCGGACTTCCGGGACCGTTCGTTCTGTTTGTCAGGCTTGTTCATCAAGTTCAGGGTCCCCTTCGGCGGGCGGCGCGGGATCGGTTACACGGGCATTGTCGAACCCTTCGGTGTCTCGCGCAGGAGTAACGCGTACGCGCGTCACGCCTGCTGTTTTCAATTCTAACGCGTTCGACAACGAAATGCGGTAACTCACGCCGTTAAATCGCACGAGGCAGCCGCTCTGCAACGGCTGCCCCGCACGTGAGGAGGAGATGAGTCTGGTGTTCTAGGTTTGGTTCGCGCCGAACGTGACCAGATACAACGAGGCGAATTCACGTTCTTGCGCGATGCCTTCCTACCAATTGTCACCCCTGGCGCATCATTTGTCCAGTGCAGTTTTACGCCGGTAACGCCCGAATCGGGGCTCGACACACACGGAAACCCCATGAATATCGCGAAAACATCGTTCGGGCGACGTCGTTGAAATCGACATCGATTCATTCGCGTTCGACCCCGACAGGTGGGACCATTTGACTCTCTGTCAGTTAAGACGTGTCCCAGCTGCGCTGGTTGTGCGGGTTCGTGTCATCTCCGACTGCGATTCGTCAGTGAGGACGTCGCCCCGACCGGGGGACCGTAACGCGATCGCTAACATTCTTCGTGAGGGAGCACGAGAGCGCGAGCGGTGACATATTGCCGTGGTATCCTTTTTCGACGAAACAGCCTTGATTTGACGATGCAACGAGTAAGGTGAGCACCGTGACGGCCGACGCGAGCGAGCGATACTACATTACCACCTCGATTCCTTACGTTAACGCGCCACCGCACATCGGCCACGCGCTCGAGATGGTGCAGACCGACGTCTTCGCCCGGTATCATCGGTTGCTCGACAAGGACACCCACTTTCTCACCGGCACCGATGAGAACTCGCTCAAGAACGTCCAGGCGGCCGAGCGCGAAGGGATATCCACGCGTGAGCTTGTCGACCGCAACGCACAGACGTTCATCGATGTACTCGACCTGCTTCATGTGGAATATGATGATTTCATCCGGACCGCCGTCGATCCGAGACACTTTTCCGGCGCCGCCCACCTCTGGAGCAAGCTCGACGCGAACGGCGATATCTACAAGAAGAGTTATCAGGGGCTGTACTGTGTCGGATGCGAGCAGTTCTACACGGAAGACGAACTCGTCGACGGCCTCTGTCCAGACCATCTCGTCAGGCCGGATCTGATCGAGGAAGAGAACTATTTCTTCCGTCTTTCCCGGTATCAGGACGAGTTGCTCGACTTCATTGACTCCGGCCGGATGCGCATCATCCCGGAATCTCGACGAAATGAGGTCCGGGCTTTCGTCGCCCGCGGCCTGGAAGACTTCAGTGTCTCGCGATCGCACGAACGGGCTCGCGGCTGGGGCGTCCCGGTACCTGATGACCCAGACCAGGTCATGTACGTCTGGGTGGATGCCCTGGCCAACTACATCACTGCGCTTGGCTACGGTCAGGACGCTGAGCTCTACGATCGCTACTGGATCAACAGCCCGAGCCGGGTCCATTGCATTGGAAAGAACATCCTGCGATTTCACGCGGTGTACTGGCCGGCGATGTTGCTCTCCGCCGGAGAACCGCTGCCAACGGTGGTGTTTGTTCACGGATTTCTGACCGTCGCTGGAGGCAAGATCAGTAAGTCGCTGGGTAACAGCATCGACCCGGTCGAGCTTTGCGCCACGTACGGAACAGACGCGGTTCGCTACTGGCTTCTCCGGGAGGTCCCTCCGACGCTCGACGCCGATTTCACCAACGACAAGCTGGAGCGTCGCTACAACGCAGACCTCGCCAACGACCTCGGAAACCTGCTCAATCGCACGGTTAGCATGATCGGGCGCTACCGCAACGGCCAGATGCCTCAGGCCGAAACGACGCTCGATGAGAGCCGCGATCTCCGTGCAATGACTGAAAAACTGTCAGAGCGGATGCATGTAGCGATGGGCCAGGACTATGACCCGCAGGACGCGCTGTCAGCCATCAACGAGGTCGTCGTACGGGCCAACCGATACGTAGAAGAACAGGCTCCATGGGTGCTCGCGAAATCGGAGCGGGATGGCGGCAGCGATGCCAGGGCTCGGCTTGACGAAACGCTTGCGCATCTTGCGGAAACACTGCGCGTGACATGTCAAGCCATCCGACCGTTCCTGCCAGGCGCCGCCGAACGTATGGCCGAGCAACTCGGGTTCGAGCTGATCGAACACGGCTGGACCACCGCGCTTCAGTGGGGCGCCGAGCCACGGGTCACACGGGTTGAAAAGGCCCGCCCCATCTTCCCACGGTTCGAGACTGAGGCTGCTGTAACCTCGGAGTAGCTGCTCAATTACTGTCCCCGCGATCCGGTAGTGGCCAGGAGAACTGTCGCGACCTGGAATTCATGAGACGCCGGAAAGCGGCTTGCCTGTCGTCGCCCTGTCTCCGAGCGAAACGGTTCTCGGGAAATCGCCTGATTACTCGGCCTGCGATTCTCCTGATTAGCCGGCGAGCAGAAGACGCCTGCTACGCATGACCGTACCCACGAGAATGATGCTCGCGATTCCAGCCATTCCGCCTATGGTCCAGGATGCGCCGATGAGCGAACTGAGCCCACCGGTCAGGAGAATACCGATCGGAGCGGTGCCGATTGACATCGCCAGCAGTCCCATGGCACGGGCACGCATCTCCGGGTCAACTGCGCCGGCGATAATCGCCGTCTGCATCGCGCCGAATGCACCGAAACACGCGCCGATCACCAGTTGCAGCCCGACCGAAAGATAGAAGTTCGTCGAGATCGCCAACGCGACGAGTCCGATCGCACCGAGCGTCGCTCCGACTGCGAAGTACGATCGCGCGGTCGACGCCCGGCCGCGGAACGTCAGAAACCCGGCCATCAGCGCGGATCCGACGCCGGCCGCGCCGGCCAGCACACCCATCCGCCCGGGGCCGACATGGAGGATCTCCCCGGCCACCAGCGCGATCAACTGCTGATAAGGGAACACCAGAAGGTTCATCAGCACAGTAATGATCAACGCCACTCTGATCACCGGAACCTTGATCGCCGTTGACCAGCCTGTACGCAGAAGTTGCAACATCGGCAGGGTCGTCGCGGTCGGTCGGTCCCGGGCTGACGGCACGCCGCGGAGGCGGGTGAGCGCGAGCATGCCGGTCGCGAACATCGCGGTGAGTATCAGGTAGGCCCAGGGGGCGCCTGCCAGTCCCAGTGCGGCTCCGGCGACTACCGGTGCGAGGATCTTCCCTCCCTGAAGCGACAGTGCCTCGAGAGACATGGCGCTGGCGGTGTTTTCCGTTGTGTTGAGTTCGGCGATGAGCGCGCGACGAGCAGCGAAGTCCGCTGCCCAGGCACATCCCAGCATCCCGGACAGGACGCAGATCAACCAGAGCGGGGTGACATCGAGAAAGAACACCGTTGCGAACGCTACAGCGGCTATCAGACCGGTCACCTGAATGGCCACGAGCACGGCAAGTCGGGGAAACCGGTCCGCCAGGGTTCCGAAGACCAGGCCAAGAACGAGCATTGGCAACGTTCGGAAGAACGCAACCAGTCCAACGGCAGCGGCCGACCCGGTCACGGACAGCACCACCCATCCCGTGATGGTGATCTCCATCCAGTGGGCCTGGTAGTAGATAACTCCCGTGTACCAGAGTCGCCGGTACCCGCCGGCGGTCAGTACCACTGGGAGCATCCACGCGAACCGCTCTCTCACGGATGACGGGCGATCGACATCCGCATCCATCTCCCCATTTCCCGATCGTTGGTCGAGAGGCGTGTCTCCGGAATCTCACTCCCCGGGCGGCATCATACTCGGAGATACCTGGTCCCGGTAGCGCCACGTGCCGTGTTCGACCTTTTCGAGAAACTGGTCGATCGCCCTGTTGAACAGTTCCGGCTCTTCGAGATTGATCGTGTGCCCGCTTTGAGGAATGATCAGCAGCCCCGACCGCGGAATCGTGCGCCGCATGAATACGCCGGGTTCGATACACGGCTCATCTTCGTCACCAACAATGATCAGTACTGGAATCTCCAGCGCTGCGAGCCGGGGTTCGAGCGAGAAGATCGTCGGCCGTTTGCGCTGCACTTCCTGCATCGTCAGGGCCGATCCACGGGCCGAATGCCCGGCCAGCTGCTGCCGGAACTCGTTCCATCCCTCCAGATCTTTCTCTTTGAACGGGAGTCTTGTTGGCGAGCGGCTGTAAATCTCGGCGAACTCCGCCATCGGCCGCGTACCAAGGACGTCCACGATGCGGTCAACATCCTGCTCGAACTGTTCCCTGGCAACACTTCCCGATCCCGCGCCAGCGATCACCGCGCTGAGACATCGCTCGGGACAGGCCAGCGCGAAATGAAGCGTGACACTCCCACCCATGGACAGTCCGGCGAGGTGGGCCTGTTCGATGCCGAGATGATCCATCAACGACCGCAGATCCTCCACCAGCACATCCTGGGAGTAACTCGAGGCGTCCTCCGGGACCTCGGACGGTGGGAAACCGCGATAGTTCCAGGTGATGCACTGGAATCGTCCGGCGAAGTACTCGACCTGTGGCTTCCAGCTTCGGGCGTCGCCCGCGAACTCGTGACTGAAGATCAACGGAGGGCCTGAGCCGGTAGCCTCATAGTGAATTGAAACACCGTTTAACCGGGTCGTCGGCATGTCGTCTGATCCATTTCCAGCAGCGGTCAGGAAATCTGATCCAGCCAGCGTTTCGCGACCTTCGCCACAACGGTGTAGGCCGGGTCGAAGACGTTTGCGATGTCGTACTCGATCGTCTGACCGAGCATGATCGAGGCGGACTCGGTGTCGAGCGCGTATCGCTCCTGCAGCCAGCGAAGCAGTTCCGTGGTTGCGTACTGCAGCGCCTCATCCAGCGGGCGAGCGTTTCCAATCCCCATTACGTAGTCATCGGTCTCCGTACGTGGCCAGACGATGTTCGATCCCTTGACGACGTTCACCGTGAACTGGACATCCATCGAGATCTCAACGCCCGTCCCCACGATCTCCCCGTCACCCTGTACCGCGTGTCCGTCTCCGAGGTGAAAGAGCGCCCCCGGCACCGCGACGGGCAAATAGACCGTGACCCCCTGAACGTGACCGCGATAGTCCATGTTTCCGCCGTGGGTCGAGGAAGTCGCCGTGGAAATCGCCTGCCCGCGGGGCGGTGCGACCCCGAAGCATCCCAGCATCGGTTCCATCGGAACCGTGAAGCGGCCAAGTCTCGATTCGGGTTCCAGCAGTGTCACGGTCCCCCGGTCGACATCAACGTCCCACTGACCGAGTGAGCGCGGCGGAAGTGTTCGCACGAACTCCGGCTCCAGAATTCGCTCCGCTATCACCGTCCCGGTAAAACCCCGTCTCCGGTTGGGCATGATCCGGTCGAACCGGACTGCCAGCGCATCTCCGAGTTCCGCGCCTTTAACATAGAACGGTCCCGTCTGCGGGTTGCCACCCGGGTGGACTTGCGTGTCCGTCGCGTCATTACCGCGTGCATCGATCGTCGTCGTAACTACGCTATCCCCGTCAGCGATCGTCAATACCGGGTCGTGACTCCCGATTGCGGCGTGGTACACCGTCGGCTCGAAGCTGTGGGTCGCCACTGCGCGTCCTTTCAATCAGCGATTGTGCTCGCAGGCAGTATAGAGGACCTGGCCTCCCTCCGGAAGCGCGCAGGTCACCATCAGCGGTTCCCTGTAACCGAACGGAGGTTCCCGTTATGATTTCGGGGGTAGGTATTCATCGGTGGCGGGAAGGGTCGTTCGTGTTTTTTCGCTGGGGTCAGTTTGTTACGCGCCATCCCAAGGC
>SKKR01000218.1 GCA_007123655.1 Thermomicrobiaceae bacterium | reverse complement strand
CTCTGGTTATACTGAGGCAGATTCGGACCACGGGAGGGGTGATGACCAGGTGATTGACCTGACGATAGCTGAGGTCGAAGAGCAAGTTCGCGGTTGCACGATGTGTGATCTGTGCAGGACACGAACGAACGCCGTTCCAGGCGAGGGCAACCGGACCGCGGAGATCATGTTTATTGGCGAAGCGCCCGGGTTTCACGAAGACCGTCAGGGTGAGCCATTCGTTGGAGCGGCCGGAAAGTTTCTGGACGAGATGCTGGCATCGATCGATCTCGACCGGTCATCCGTGTACATCACGAATGTCGTGAAGTGCCGGCCACCGGGTAATCGGGATCCGCTGCCGGACGAGATTGCGGCGTGTTCGGACTATATCGATCGGCAGATCGAACTGATCAACCCGAAGGTCGTTGTGACCCTGGGGCGGTTCTCGATGTCACGATGGTTTCCCAAGGAACGAATATCCCGGATCCATGGTCGCCCAAAGCGCTTCGGGGACATCATGGTCGTCCCGATGTATCACCCGGCAGCCGCGCTGCATCAGGGGTCGCTTCGCGCCACGATTGAAGCAGACATGAAGAAACTACCGCAGATCCTGGCGCAGATCCAGGAGGAATCGCGCAGCACTGATGAGCCAGACGCCGAGCAAATGCGGCTCTTCTGATTTCTCCTCGCGCGGATAAGAGTTGTGTGATACCATGTGTCCGTACACTATGAATGTACGGAGGTTTTGATGGCCGCGCGCGCCACACGTTCCAGACAGTCCAGCCGGAAAACCCGGAAACAGCCGAAAACCGACACACAACAGTTTGCGGTTGTCGGCGCCTGGCGCCGTCTTATCGGGTGGTTCGCCAGCATCGAAACGCCGGACGCTGTGCGGCGTGAGGTGTTCGCGCTCGTCGCAATCACCGTAACCGCGCTGCTCACGATCGCGCTCGTCAATCCGGGCGATGGTTCTCTTCTTGGGATTCTGGGAGATGGCACGCGATTCTTTCTGGGCCAGGGAGCAATAATCCTCCCGCTGGCGTTTCTCTGGATTGCCGGTGAAGCCCTGTTTTCGACCAATCCCGGCGCCAGACGCCGGCGGGGAATGGGATTCGCGTTGCTCACCGTCTCCGTGGTTTCGTTCCTGCACCTGATCGGAGCGCACAGCGGCGAGATGGCAGGGGGACACCTCGGCAGCGGCTTCGCGGAGATCGTCCGGCTGCTTCTGGGTGAATACGGGACCGGCATCGTCATGTTGAGTATCGGATTCATCGGAATCTACCTGCTCACCGGTGTCGACGCGGTCAGCGTAATCCGCACCTGGAAGCAGACCTGGTCCCGCCGTTACGGGTCAGCTGAGGAACAGCAACGATCCCCCACGGCCAGTACGACGAAGCCGGAGAAAAAGGCCGCGACTGAGACTGAAGAGAAGCCGTCCAAACCGGTCATCAATGTTCCGAAGTCAGCAAAATCGGCGAAGAGCAAGAAGAAGGAGGGCGAGCCAGGGGAGGTGAAACCCGGCGGCAAGATCCCCTACGGACCGGTTCCCTTGCCGGATCTGGATCGCCTGGCACTCTACGAGGGCGGTACGCCGGACCCCGGTGAGCTCGAGAAGAAGGCAGGCCTGATTGAAGAGACTCTGGAGAACTTCAAGGTTTCGGCATCAGTTCGGGAAATACACCCGGGGCCTGCTGTCACGCTGTTCACATTAAAGCCGGGTCCGGGCGTCAAAGTGCGCCGGATTACTGAGCTTCAGAACGATCTCGCGCTGGCCCTGGCGGCGCCATCCATCCGGATCGAAGCCCCGGTGCCGGGGATGGCTCGCGTGGGGGTGGAGATTCCGAACCTGACCGTACACACGGTGGGGCTCCGCGAGACCATCGAATCAACGGACTTCCGCAACGCGAAGGCGAAGCTGCCACTCGCGCTTGGACGGGATGTCAATGGAAGCTATCGCGTAGCCGATCTGACAAAGATGCCGCACCTGCTGATCGCCGGTTCCACCGGCTCCGGTAAGTCCGTCTGTATCAACGGGATTATTGCGACGTTTCTGGCGACGAACCGTCCCGAGGACCTTCAGATGGTCATGATCGATCCCAAGATGGTCGAACTTGTCGGGTTCAACGGCGTGCCACACCTCAAAGGCCCGGTCGTCACGGAGATGGACAAGGTCGTCTCTGCCCTTCGGATGGTGCTGCAGGAGATGGAGGACCGGTACCAGCGATTCTCGGCGCTGGGCGTCCGGAATATCGATGGCTATAACCTGAAGCGACAGGAAGACCCGTCTCTGGAGAAGATGCCGTATATATCGGTGATCATCGATGAGCTTGCAGACCTCATGATGACCGCGCCCGATGAAGTGGAAAACCTGCTGGTGCGTCTGGCCCAGATGGCGCGGGCGACTGGAATCCATCTGCTGATCGCGACGCAGCGTCCGTCGGTTGATGTCATAACCGGTCTGATCAAGGCAAACGTCCCAGCGCGCATCGCGTTCGCGGTGACGTCCCAGACGGATAGTCGGGTCATTCTGGATCTTCCCGGCGCGGAACGGCTGCTCGGCAAGGGCGACATGCTGTACCTGCCGCCGGATGCCGCCAAGCCGAACCGGATGCAGGGGGCGTTCATCGAAGAGAAGGATTTGCAGTATCTGGTGGAGCACTGGAAGGGGCTGTATCCGGACCACGAGTACGACCCCGAATGGGTGGAGTTGCCATCCGCATCACAGAGTGGTGACGGAGGGGCGGACGATAATCTGCTGGAAAAAGCGGAGGCGATTGTCCGGCAGCAAGGCAGTGCATCCGCATCCATGCTTCAGCGTCGGCTGCGTATCGGGTACAACCGGGCATCACGGCTCATCGAGCAATTGGAGGATAACGGGATCGTTGGCCCCGCGGACGGGCCGCGAGGCCGGAAGGTGCTGGCCGAAGACGAACTCGAGGATGAGTAGCCGGATGCCGGTCAGGACTGAGCGTGGACGTGCTCAGGGGCGTTCTCCGTGGAGGACTCGCTCCCTTCGGCGTAACACGGGCCACAGTACACCGGGCGCCCCTGCCTCGGAACGAATGGGACCGTCGTGTGGGCACCGCATTCCGCGCAGATCACCTGATGCTCCACCCGTGGTTTGACCCCCATCTCCAGCTTTCGTGCTGCCCGGCATTCGGGGCACCGGACAGGAACGTTCTGCAAACCTTTTTCCCGGAAGAAGGATTGTTCACCGGCGGTCCAGATGAACTCCTCACGACAGTCACGGCACTTCAGTGTCCTGTCGGTATACATTAACCCTGCCCCCTTCATCAGCTCCACCCCGGTGTGACGGCAGGATGCCGCCAGCACGCCTGAATGAACCACGTCCCAATAGGGATGTGTCTGCCTGACACCCTGGTTGTGCTATTCCCCGAATCCCGGAAACTATGCGCTAACCTACCACAGAACATGCATTAACGCAAACACGACATCGAATCCACTGTGGCGACCAAACGCCCCTTTTATCTGACGTTCATCTGGTCGTCACCACCATTGCGGACTGCGCGCGAATGCAGAGTTCAGCTATGTACCGCAATGAACGCACAAATTGCGTATGCGAACCAGCCCGAAGTCCGCCGATTCGGCATCTGCTATACGGACGACGAGCGACGTTGTCACGCATAGCGCCGGTCAAGGCCGGATGGGCGGCTTTGCTATAATTTCCGTGTGGTTGGCAGTATACATGAACCGGGGGTCAGATGAAGACGCCGATAACTGCGGAGCCTGTCAACCGCCTGATCAACGAGTTCTCGAAGTTGCCCGGAATCGGTCCGAAGTCAGCGGCCAGGCTTGCGTACTACATCCTTCGAGGGAGCAAAGACGAGGCGGTCTCGCTTGCCGATGCGATCGTTGACGTGAAGGAGCGGATCGGGCTCTGTTCCCGATGCTTCAATATTTCGGAATCAGATCCGTGCGCTATTTGTACCGACCCGCAGCGAGATCAGACGCTCGTGTGTGTCGTCGAAGAGCCCCTGGACGTTATCGCGCTGGACCGGACCGGGGAGTACAACGGTCTGTACCACGTGTTGCACGGAGCGATTTCTCCTGTAGACGGCATCGGCCCAGATCAGATTCGGGTACACGAGCTGATTGCCAGAGTACGAGACGGTGCGCTGGCGGAAGTGATTCTGGCGACAAACCCGAATATCGAAGGCGATGCAACGGCGATGTATATCGCCCGCCAGCTCCTTTCAACAGGGGTTACTGTCAGCCGCCCAGCCAGCGGGCTTCCAGTGGGCGGTGACCTGGAGTACGCGGACGAAGTAACGCTTGGGCGGGCGCTATCAGGGCGACGGGTGCTCTAGGCGCGTATGATGCGAATCTGCGTGAAGGGGTCTCGAAGACGAAGTAACTCGGAAACGTGCAGGAGCCCTTGTGACTGATACCGGCATTCAGGTACGACCAGCCAAACTGCACGATTTCTTCCGGTTGCGGGCCATGCGTTCCGACGCGTCATCGCCCGAGCGTGAGTCCGGATCGCTGGGACAGCGCGTGATTGATTCCTGGCCGCGCGTCCTGTTTTCGCGGCGCGAACGGCGCTCCTATGTGGCGTTCTCCGGCAATGTCGCTCTGGGACTGCTTGAACTGACAACCGATCCGGCGAATCATCGCTGGGTCATCTCTCGCATCGCGACGAACTGGCGGGCCTTCGGTCGTGCTGAGCATTCTCGAGAACTCATCTGGCAGGAACTTGCGCTCCAGGCGATCCGGTCTGCGGGAGCGTCGCGGGCTAAGCGCGTTCACGCCACGTTTCCGGAGTCGTCCGCGGTGATTCCGTCGCTCGTCGCGATCGGGTTTAACGAGTACGCCCAGGACACGGTCTTGCTCGCTCCGTCGTTGCCGAAGCGAGAACCTGCCGAGATCGCACGGCGCCAGGAGTCAAGTGATCTCTGGGCGGTCCATCAGCTCTACCACTCGGTGACGCCGCGTCCGGTCCAGTATGCGGAGGCGCTGACGAGCAACTACTGGAGCAAGGCGATGCCGGGCGAACCGGCGCCCCGGAGTTACGTGGTCGAGGACGGGCTCGAAATCGTAGCGCATTGCCGGGTCGTCCCACTCGCCGGCGGCCTTGCGCTCTATCCAATGGTCCAGCCCGGAAGGCTCGAGTTGCTTCAGCCGCTGATTCATGACGTTCTGGCAGATCTGAATCCGCCATCTTCGACCAGAATCCGTTCTGTGGTACCGGACTACCTGCAGGAGTACGTCAGCCGTCTCGAGGATCTCGGGTTTGTCCCCGAGGGTCGTCAAACGAGACTGGTCAAGTACACGGTGGTGGCCCGGAGAATGCAGTTCCGGGGCGTCGACGAGTTATCGCGCGATGTCAAAGAGCGCGTCGTTGCCGGCACACCGCTTTCATATGTGTCCCCCGGCAGTGACCAGCAACCAGGTGGACGTTTTAACGGTTCAGGGGAGTCGTCAAAGGAGCGCAATGGATACTGTTAGGAGTAACGTGCACCCCGAGCAGGCAACAGAAACGGTCATTGAACAGGAAGTTACCGATAACCTGGAGGACCTCCTGTCGGTTCTCCCACCGAAACTGATCTCGGCCCTAGGCGATGCAGAGCGACAATCGACCAGGGGTGACCTGATTGAAATCGTTCTGGATCTCGGACGCCAGCCGGAGGCCCGGTTTCACGGCCATGAGGTCTATCTTTCCGACGACGAGGTCACCCGGGCAGACCTGGCCTACGTGGCCGAACGTATCGGCGAGTTCGGTGACGACAATCGGGCCGGAATCGAACGAACCCTCCACCGTATCTCCGCGATCCGGAGCAGAACCCGGGACATTGTCGGGATGACTTGCCGCATCGGACGAGCGGTGTACGGCACCATCGGGATGCTTCGCGATCTCGTCGAGTCGGGCGAGAGCATCCTCCTGCTGGGACGCCCGGGGGTTGGCAAGACCACTATGCTCCGGGAAACCGCGCGGGTGCTGGCGGACGATCTGCGAAAGCGCGTGATCGTCGTTGATACGAGTAACGAGATCGCCGGAGACGGTGATATCCCGCACCCGTCGATAGGGCGTGCACGGCGAATGCAAGTGCCGACGCCATCGATGCAGCACGCGGTCATGATCGAAGCGGTGGAGAACCACATGCCGGAAGTGATCGTGATCGACGAGATCGGGACCGAACTGGAAGCCGCGGCCGCGCGGACGATCGCCGAGCGCGGGGTGCAACTCATTGGGACGGCGCACGGGAACACGCTGGAAAACCTGATGATGAACCCGACTTTGTCCGACCTGGTTGGCGGGATACAGTCCGTTACATTGAGTGACGAGGAGGCGAAGCGTCGCGGGACGCAGAAGTCGATCCTGGAGCGTAAGGCACCGCCTACATTTAGCGTCATGGTCGAGATCCAGGAACGCGATCGCTTCGCACTCTATCGAGACGTCGCGGAGTCGGTGGATTCGATTCTCCGTGGCACCGAGCCGGATCTCGAGATCCGCGAGCGCCGGGTTGACGGGACGGTTGAATCCACCCGCGTGCGTCCCCAGCGGACACAGGATGAGCTGGAGCAACGCAGTTCCCGGCGTCAGCGTAAAGGCAACAATCGCGGGAAGACGACCGGTGAGCTCGACCGTGAAGCGGAGGCGCCGGGCGAGCGTCGGCCGCGTGAAGTCGAATCAACTAACTCCGCGGAAGCAATGTTTGGGCCCGGTCGTGGGACCCGGGAAAAGCCGATCCGTGTCTTCGCCTTCGGCGTTAACAGAAGTCGACTCGAGCAGGCAATCAACCAGTTATCGGTTCCGGCATCGATCGTCCGGGACCTTCGGAGCGCTGACGCGGTGGTGACCCTGAAGAACTACTACCGGCAGCGACCGAAGCCGCTGAGAGACGCCGAGTCGCGCGGGCTGCCGGTCTTTGTGCTCCGCAGCAACACCATCACGCAGATGGCGAATCTGCTCGGGTCACTCTTCAGTGAAACGCATGCTGAGGGAGGCGTCGAACCGGACCGAAACGGGGCCGAGGATGAGCGCGAGATCCCGGAAGACCAGATTGCCGCCGCGATGTTTGAAGCCGAGACCGCGATTCATGATGTCCTTCGCGGCGCGAGCAGTGTTGAGTTGCGACCACAGGCCTCAAGAATCCGCCGGCTCCAGCATGAACTCGCCGAACGATACAACGTCGAATCACGTAGTCTCGGGACCGAACCATTTCGCCACGTAGAGGTGCTCCGGCGAGGTGAGTTCTCGTGAGCCTGTTCGTCACCTTCGAGGGACCCGACGGCGCGGGCAAATCGACACAGACGAGACTCGTTTCCGAAGCACTGCACCATGCGGGGTATCGTGTGGCGGTGACAAGAGAGCCCGGAGGGACGGCGCTGGGGGAGCGGATTCGTGAACTGTTGCTGGGCCCGGAACCGTATGCTATTGTGCCGCAAGCGGAAGCTCTGCTGATGACCGCGGACCGCGCCCAACATGTACGCGAGGTTATCCGCCCTGCGCTTGACGACGGGGCGATCGTGCTGTGTGACCGCTTTTCCGATTCGACGCTCGCGTACCAGGGAGCCGGTCGGAACCTGTCCGTCCAGGAACTGGAGAAGCTCCAACGGTTTGCGATTGACGATTGCCGGCCGGACCTCACGATCCTGCTCGACCTCCCGGCCGATGAAGGGCTCCGGCGTCGCGAGCGATCAACGTCGCCGTTGAATCGGCTGGATCGCGACGAGTTATCGTTTCATGAACGGGTGCGGGACTGGTACGTTGCCGCCGCGGCAGATGAACCGGAACGCTGGAAGGTGTTTGATGCCTTGATGCCGCCCGAGGAGCTATCCAACGAGATCGTGTCGCAAATCCTGGCCAGGGTCTCGGGCGCTGAATCCGGCTCGCGACGGGACGGTGTCAGTCCATGAAGCTTGTTTTTGCCGTCGTTCAGGGCAAAGACGCGGAAGGGCTGACCGATGCTCTCCGGGAATCCGGCTACCGATTTACTCAGGTGAACAGCGCCGGCGGATTCCTGCGCGAGCACAATGTAACGGTCATGGTCGGCGTTGACGATGCGGCAGTCCCCGATGTGCTTCGCGTCGTGAAACAGAACTGCTACAGCCGGACCCAGTACGTCAATCCCCTTCTGCCGGTTATCGAGCCGGGTGAGTTCTATGTCCCGAATCCGGTTGAGGTGCAGGTAGGCGGCGCCACCGTTTTCGTCCTGAACGTACGCCGCTTTGAACGTTTCGGGTAGAATCAGCACGACGTAGATTCGACGCGCGGCGATGGAGTAACAGCGTTCATGGAAGCAATCATCGCCAGGGGAATTCAGATTCTGATCGCGCTTGGAGGAGCGTATTTTCTGACGCTCTGGTTCGCGATCGTCGTCTGGACGTTTCAGGATATTCAGGCGCGCAGCCGAAGCGTGGTTGCGCAGATCTTCTCGACGCTCGTCGTCATGATTTTCTCGATCCCGGGCCTGATCATCTATATGGTGCTTCGCCCGCGGTACACGCTTGACGATGCCTTCCAGCGTTCCCTCGAGGAAGAGT
>SKKR01000226.1 GCA_007123655.1 Thermomicrobiaceae bacterium | reverse complement strand
TTGAACCGATCGATCAGACCAGATCTCGCTATTTCAACCAGCGGGCGACCGCGATACGAGCGTTGCGAAACGAGGTCGGTTTCGAGACACCGATAATCATGACGGTCTTCAGCCCGCTCGCGGAGGCGATGTATTTCTCACAGACGCGCGAACGATTCCTCAACGACCTGCACGATCATCCCGCCGTCGTCCACGAGGCGCTCGCCACAATCGCGGAGAACCTGCGGGCGCACATGCGGGATTGCATCGATGCCGGCGCTGATGGCGTGTTCTTCGCGCTTCAGGGATGTTCGACGAGTGTGATGCCCCGCGAGCAGTACCACGAGTTCGGCCGGCCGTACGATCTGATCGCGCTGCAAGGAGTGCTCGATGGCTGGTTGAACGTCCTGCACGTTCACGGTGACCGGGATCTGATGTTCGATGACGTGCTCGATTATCCGATCCAGGTGCTGAGCTGGAGCGATCGACTGGCAGGCCCGTCACTTCGTGAAGCGCGCACCAAAACGAGCAAGTGCCTGATGGGCGGCTGGCACGAGTTCGGCGCCCTGTCGAGCGGTCCCGTCGAGAAGATCCGTGAAGAGGCGGAGGACGCGCTGAAGCAGACCGGGGGGCGAAAGTTCATCCTGGCAAACGGCTGCTCGGTCCCGGACGACACGGATCACAACTGGCTCGCGCAGGCGCGTGAGTTGGTCGAGTCGCTGGAGATCCCGGCCAATGAGTGATGGGCCCGATGGCACCGGAAATCAGGCAGCAGTGGTGGTGCTCATCAGGGATCTGTTCTTCTCGGTGAAAGTGAAGAACGAACTGGCTCAGGCCGGATATGAACCGGTCCTTGTCAAGCGGGAACCGGAATTGCTTTCCAGCGTGGAATCGCTCTCACCGGCGATCGTCCTTCTGGATCTTAACGCGTCACCTGACTGGACCGTGCTCGAACCGCTCCTGATCGACGCGTCAGGTCCTCCGATTCTGGCGTTCGGTCCACACAAGGATGTGGATTCGAGGCGGGCCGCGCAACAGGCGGGTGTGTCACGGGTCGTCACGAACCAACAGCTCCACCGCAACCTCATCGGGTACGTGGAGCAGTACGCCCGAACGTAGCTAACCACGTGAAACGGGCGGCTACTGACCTCCTCCCGCGGGACGCCGGTATTCGCCGAACGCGTCCTGATACTCGTCCGCGACCTCCATGGCGGTTTTGTGAACGTAGATCCGGGTCGTTGCTGGAGAGGCGTGTCCCAGGATTGTCTGCACCGTGGACTCCCGAACCCGACGGCGAACCAGCTCCGTCGCAAGGCCGTGCCGAAATGAGTGTGGGGTAATTGGATTCTCGACGCCCGCCGATGAGCCCAGATCGGCCACAATTTGCTCGACCGTTCGGGGACTGATCGAGTTACCCGGTTCGCCGACCCGATCACGTCCACTGAACGCAGGGTACGAGCCGACCGCGCGCCCGGTGTCCTTTCGGGCGGCCCAGTAGGCAACGAGGGCCTCGGCGGTGTCCGCGTCAAAGTGTACGGTGCGGCTTTTCCCACCCTTCGCCCGGTAAATGTTCGCGGTGCCGCTGTTGAGATCGATGTCGCGTCGCCGCAGTCCGCACAACTCGGAAACCCGGACACCTGTTCGATACAAGAACAGAATCATCGCCCGGATCTTCCGGCGGCGGAGTTCCTTCGTCGGGTTGGTGTCGTGCGGCATTTTTTCGACGAAATCGACGATCCGGTCGAGATCAGTTGTCTGGACGTCGGGTGGCGGCGGGGAGAACCGGGGCATCATGCCCTGAATTCGCGTGCGCAGCTTCTCCGTCGAAAGATCGGGATGAATGTCATAGGCGGAGAGGTAGCTATACAGTTTCCGAATCGCCGCGAGCTGGGTCTGGGCGGTCCGCATCTGCGACACTTCTTCCGGTGTGCGGATGTCATCCGGCATCGCGTGTGCCACGAAGTCGGTGACATGATCCTCGGTGAGTGCCATGACGGTACACTTGTCAGGATCCACACCGCTGTGTTCGGAAATGAAGGTCAGGAATCGGTGGATCGCCGCCCGGTACGTCTTCTTTGTCCGAGGCGACAGCCGCAGATCGGCAAAGAACTGATCGACTGTCGCAGTGATCGACTGCTCGGGCGCGTCAGCCATTATGGCAACCTCTCGCATCAGGCGTTGTACCCGTACGTACATGCATTCGTACACTAGTGTACGTGATCGCTCTCGAAAATGCAATAATCAATCGAGTGGCGGTACGCAACGTGCACATAACGCCGCGACACGCCGCACTCTGCCCGTCACAGCGGACAGTAACTGTCCGGGACGGCGCCGGGTTATCGTTACCGGCGGCGGAAACCCGGTCGTATTCAATCGATAAGTATACTTATGTCGAGTCCGGACTGAAAATCGAGTGTATCCAGACCATGAACGAGATCGCAACGCCGTGTGCCGGTGACCAACGTCAAAGAAGTCCGGGGGTCCTGGCTCGCCGGGGCGTCTACGAATTCACGCTGGTGATCGTGCTGTTCATGGCGTACTTCACGACGCGTGGAATCGTCTCAGGCAGGGCCGCGGACGCGTTCGATAACGCCTATCAACTGATGCAGATCCAGAACTGGCTGGGCATCTCCTGGGAAATGACGTTGCAATCCTGGATCATCCAGCACGACTCCCTGATCTGGGCCGTCAACTCGATCTACGTTTACACCCACATGCCGGCGCTGATCCTGTTTGCGCTGTGGGTGTTCATCTGGCATCACAATCGCTACTCGGAGGTCCGGAATGTCTTCCTGGGGATGCTGGGAGTCGGGTTGCTCGTCTACGCACTGATACCACTTGCTCCACCGCGCTTTTTCAGCGCATCGGGGTTCATCGACACGCTGGCAACGTACAGTTCGATTGACTACCACCAGGATGGCATCGAAATGCTGTACAACCCGTACGCGGCGATGCCCAGTCTCCATGTCGGCTTCGCCGTGTTTGTCGGTATCGGGATAATCATGATTGGTCGGCACTGGCGACACTGGATCGTCGGCACACTTTATCCGGTGCTGATGAGTATCGCGGTCGTTGGAACCGGTAATCACTTCATCCTGGACGTCGTCGCCGGGGCGCTCCTCGCTCTGGGGGCCTGGTGGGCGGTCCCGAGGCTTGTCACCGGCGTTCGAGATCAGATTGAACGGCTGCAGTTGACCCCGGAAATTCCGCATCCCTAGCTCGAAACTTCCGCCCCAGCCCGTGTTAGCCTTAACCTGGAAGGCATCGGCCGTACTGGCTGGCAGGCCTTCGGCACCTCGCGCCATTCAACCTGGTTTCACTGACAGGAGGGCGACATGGCACTCAAGCAGGCTCTACTGATCGTCGACGTGCAACACGATTTCTGCCCCGGTGGCGCGCTCCCCGCCCAGGACGGGGACGATGTGGTGCCGGTCCTGAACGAGTACATCGATGATTTCAAGCGCGCGGACCACCCGATCTTCGCGTCCCGCGACTGGCATCCGGAAGGTAGCGCCCATTTCCAGGATCGCGGTGGACCATGGCCGCCGCACTGCATTCAGGGGACGAGTGGCGCCGAGTTCCACCGGGACTTGAACTTGCCGGACTCCGCCGTCATTATCACCAAGGGGGATGATCCGGAAGAAGATGAAGGTTACTCCGCGTTTGAGGGGAAGACGCCCGACGGGAAGACGCTCCTGGACTCGTTGAAGGATGCGGGAATCGAGGAGATCTACATCGGCGGGCTGGCGACCGATTACTGCGTGCGCGCCAGTGCAATGGACGCCGTCAAGGCAGGTCTCCGCACGCACCTGCTGCTCGATGCCATCCGCGGGGTTGACGTCAATCCAGGCGACTCGGAGCGGGCGATCGAGGAACTCAAACGGGACGGGGTCCACGTCGCGACCCGAGCGCAAGTCGCGGCGCAACACGCAGAAACGAACTGATCAAGCGGTGATCCACAGTTGCGAAAGCGGATCCTGACACCCGACGGCCTGCATTACGGCGACCCGAAGATCGTGTACCGATGATGAGCGTAAGAGCGTGCCGACGCGCCACTCTGGAAGCGGCCGGATTCGCGTGTCCGCTCCGCGTCCATCCGTGGTACAGAGGATAAACGGATGTCGCTCCAGATCTGCGCGGGTCAGTTCATCCAGAAACGTGAACCCGTCCAGATCGTGCAGCAGCAGATCGAAGAGGACGACGTCCGGCTTCCAGAGAATCGCCGTAGACAACGCGGCGCGGCCCGAATGAACCGTGCGAAGCGTCGCAAGCGGCTCGATCGCCTCTCTGGCGCGACCGATAAATACAGGATCGTCATCAACCAGCAGTACCCGCGCCAGATGCGCTTGTGAATTCACCACTATTTCGCCGCTCTTTCAGACCGCGTTATGCGAGTGCCCACGTCCATGAACTCATTGTATGCTGTGTCAACGTGGCGTTGTCAGGGAAAAGAGTACGGGATTCGAGGGGACTTTCATCACCGACAATGTTCAGCCATTCTGCCCGAGAAGATCAGGCAAATGTACACTCAGGTGTACGAACATCGGGACGCACGTACCCGGCTCGTGTACGCTTCAGCGGTGACAGGCCGGCACACGTGTTCACCACACCGCCTGACCGAGTCGCGGTCCACAGTTACCGAGGGGCGCCGTTGAGTGACTGGCCCAAATAGTCGATCGCGCACGCATCAATTGATGAACTCACGGGTCTGCATAGCCGGGCTTCTTCTCGTGATCATCGCACTGGCCGGGTGCTGGGGAGACTCATCGGACAGCGACGATGCCCCCGCAGCGGCGCAGTCCGATCCGCCGGTCGGTGACGTTCCGGCTTCCACCGGAGGGGGCGCGACTCCGTCGCTGGACTCTGCGACAGCCCTGGTGCGCTCTGCCGGGGATCCTGACGACGTACTCGGCGCCGCCGTCGTTATCGACAGCGACGGCTTGCTGGTTACCTCGACCGAGGCTGTCGATGGCGACATCGAACTCGTCTTGCCCACAGGAGACGTGTACGCTCCAGCGCTGGTCACCGTTCAACCAGCGTACGATCTGGCACTCCTGAAGATCCCGGTTGACCGCATGACGCCGGCACGGATCGCAACGTCCCGCCTGAATGTGGGAAGCGAGATCTTCGCAACTGGCTGGGACGGAAGTCCACCGTCCCTCGCGCGAATCTCCGGCCACGTCACGGGAACGTCACAGGCTATCGATGGTGAACTCCGGATTCGCGGCTCGGACTATCTTGCCACCGACCTCGACGTTTCCCGGGGATTCGCCGGCGGACCGGTCGCCGATGACGACGGTGGGCTTGCCGGGCTCCTGGTACCTGACTCCGAGACCGAGAACGCCGCGGCGGTAAGCGCCTGGGTCATCGTCGCCTGGCTGGAGCACCACGAACAGCTTCTCGAAGAAATTCGCCAGGAAACCCGCGATTGGGACGCGATAGAACTCCCGAACCGGTGGAGTGTTCGGGTTCCGGACGGTTGGAATGTGTCGGTCGCGAGCGAGGGAGCCGACTCCTATCGCGCCGAGTTCACCCCGGCGGACCCGGACGTGCCGGTCCAACTGAACATCTCGGTACAGCCGAACGAATTCGGTCAGGACGCAGATGCATTCATCGAGGATCAGTTTGCGGGCAGATCCAGCGCGCGAATCTGGGACGTTTCGCGTCTACAGGGGCGAGCGCTTGTCCGGGTCACGATGATGCAGGAGGGTGCCCTGGTGGATGTTGGCTATGTGCTCGATCCGGATCATCTCATCGCGATCTCGATGACTTCGGGCTATCAGCCTGAGTCAGACCAGGACCGTGTCGACCAGGCGCGCGCGATCTTCGCGGCCGCGCTGGGGAGCGTCCACCAGTCCCAGTGAATCGCTTTACAGCACCGGGTTGATCTCCAGCGCCTCGAAGAGATCCTCGTATCGCAGGATGATCCGGTTCTCATTCGTCCAGATCGTGTACTCCTGTCCAGATGCTCCCTGGTACAGGTAGGCGTGCCGGGCCGCCTGGCCCGCGATCTCGAACGGCTCCGGATCATCAAGCCTCACATACTTCTGACGAACCAGGGACGGCGTGTACGTGTCCGGATCGACGAACACCACGTCTATCTCCAGACCGTTTCCAGGCGCGAGGTTCAACCGCTCGATCGTGACACTGTTCGTATGCGCAGTGAAGTAGTCGAGATGGGTGTCCTCGCCGAACTCAAGCGTAACGGTACGCATGGGTCCCGATTCCCGGAACACCTGGCTGATCCAGGCGCTCCCCACTCGCCGACCGACGTAGCGGCGCTCGCCTTCTTCCGACTCCCGGTCGATGTTGAGCTGAAGCGGCCGCCAGTCGGGATCGAGAATGAGTTCGATCTCCTCCTCGAACTCATCTTCCGACATCCCGGTGACCACCGAGGTCAAGCGCACCTGGTCAGGGCCGATTTCCCTGGTCCAGGCTTCCGTTCCGACGTCAATCCCATCCTCCAGCACACGATAGATCCCCGCCCAGCGCTGGAGATCGCTCATCTGGTACTCCCCTTCCCATCGTTCTGCTTCGTGGGATCACCGGTGCGACGGCCCTCGGCCGCCCATCGCCATTCGTGGTCGAGCTGGAGTAATCCACGTTCAGCGGCGATCCCATTGCTCGTTATGTCGACTACTGTTTCGCGCCTGCCAAGCACCTGCTCATCCCCGTCTGTGTGCTGCAGCGTGGCCACGAGCCGGAGCTCGCCCGATCGGATCGGCAGCTTCCGAATCAGTCCCCGAGCGGTTGCCAGATTCCCGCCGTCGACCGATTGCAGCGGCAGATCTGGCGGAATCCGTGAGCTTCTGCCGAACAGGTGGCCGCCGGACTCATCGAAAAGATCGAGGGCCAGGGTGACATCGTCCGGGATTCCGGAATCCGGCACGCGAAGGAGCGCTTCGATCTCAAGGTCCTCCCCGGGCGCGATCCTGTCCGTCGTGCGCCCGGTGCTGTTCAGTACTCGCAATCGCATAAGCTCCACCGCTTCTGACGAAGAAGCCAGAAGTCGCTGGTAGTGGTCGACCACATCATCGGCGCGACCACTGTCGATCAGCCGTCCATTCTCGAGCAGAATTGCCCGGTCACAGAAGTTCCGGATCTGCTCGGCGTTGTGAGAGACGAACAGGATCGTGGTCCCCTGCGATTTGAGATGGTTGAGCGCCCGGTGACTCTTGGCCTGAAAGTTGGCGTCGCCAACCGCGAGCACCTCATCGATCACCAGGATCTCCGGTTCCATGTGAACCGCGATCGAGAATCCCAGCCGCATGAACATGCCCGATGAGTAGTGCTTGACCGGCGTGTCGATGAACTGCTCAAGTTCGGCAAACCGCACGATCTCATCGATGCGGTCCGACATCGTCTGGCGGTCGTGACCGTAGATGCTGCCGTTCAGGTATACGTTGTCCCGTCCGGAGAGTTCGGGGTGAAATCCGGCACCCAGTTCGAGCATTGCGTGTGTATCTCCGTAGAGGTAGATCTCCCCGCTGGTGGGCTCCAGAATGCGGGTTACCAGTTTGAGCAACGTGCTTTTGCCGGCGCCGTTTCGTCCAAGGACCCCTAGTACCTCGCCCCATCCGACGGAGAAACTGACGTCACGCAATGCCCAGAAGTCCTCTCCCTTCCCTCTCGGCCGGACCAGCCCAATGAACCAGTCCTGAAACGAGTTTCGCTGCTCATGGAACAGCTTGAAATGGCGGGAGACGTCCCGGAACTCCAGCGCGACATCCGGCCTGGTTGTTCGCTCGCGACGTACAGACATGACTTAGAGGTGCTCCCCAATGTTCCGATTCATCCGCCGGAAGAACAGATAGGCCAGGACGAGCAGGACGAGCGCGGTCAGTCCGGTGCGTCCCATGAACAGCGGATCCGGAATTCCACCCGAGTAGAGAATCGTTCGATACTCGGCGACGATCGCCGCCATCGGGTTGATCCGGTACATCCAGGCTGCCAGATCGGGCACGACCATCTCGATCGAGTACAGGATCGGCGTCAGAAAGAACCAGGCGGTCAGGCCGACATCGACCACGACCATCGTATCGCGCAGGTGAACGTGAAGCGGCGCCAGGAACAGAACCAGCGCCATCAGGAAGATCGCATGCACCGCGACGATTACCGGGATGTAGAGCATCCACTGGGTAAAGGGGCGCCCAAACACCGCCATCAGGACGAACAGCGCGGGCAGACCGAGCAGGAAGTTCATCCCGGTCGAGATCACCACCGAAACCGGCAACAGATAGCGTGGGAAGTAGACTTTGTTGATGAGCGGTGCGTTATCGACCAGCGACCCGGTGCCGATGGCAACCGCACTGGCCGTCCAGGTCCACGGTAGCAGCGCTGTCAGGACGAACACCGGGAAATCCGGTATCTGCTGGTCCAGCAACTGGGTGAACACAAAGGTGAACACCAGCATCAGAAGCAAGGGATTCAGCAGCGACCAGACGAAACCGAGCGCCGAGTTCTTGTAACGGACCTTGAGGTCTTTCGCAACCAGATTGCGGATGAGACTTCGATAGCGGACAACCTCGTACGCGGGACTGACCACCGACCGCCCTCCCAGTGCCTGCCTTCAGCACAGCGTCTGG
>SKKR01000387.1 GCA_007123655.1 Thermomicrobiaceae bacterium | reverse complement strand
GAGCGCCATCAGATACGCGCGCGCTTCTTCCGGGGAGCGTATGTCTGGCTCGCTCACGATCTCCATGAGCGGAACTCCGGACCGGTTGACATCTACCAGGCTGTAGCTCTCTCCGGACTCGGTTCGATGTACCAGCCGTGCGGTGTCTTCCTCAAGATGGACGCGAGTAATGCCGATGTCCTTCTTCCGTCCGTCCACGATCATCGGAAGATGACCGGCTTCGCACAGAGGAAGGTCGTACTGTGAGATCTGATAGCCCTTCATCAGGTCGGGATAGATGTAGTTCTTGCGATCGAACTTGCTGTATTCAGGAATAGTGCAGTTGAGCGCAATGCCGGTCATGATCGTTGCCTGCACTGCCCCGTGGTTGATCACCGGAAGCGCGCCGGGCAATCCAAGGCAGACGGGGCAAACATGGGTGTTCGGATCAGTCGAGGCATACGCCGACGAGCAGCGGCAAAACATTTTCGAACGCGTCAGCAGTTGCGCGTGGACCTCGAGGCCGATGATCGTTTGGAACTCCAACGTCTCTCCCGTCAAGTGTCCGTCAATCAACCGCCGAGTGCCGCGATTATAGCACGACATCCCGCTACGGACGGGGTATCTAACGGGTATCAAACTGGGTCCGGAAGATCGACGTCACCGGGATAAACACGCGAGGGGAACCTGTTGTTAGCGCTGCATGTCCATGAGTAACATCGGGTCCTGAATCGAGTTGCCGATCCGGACTTCGTAGTGAACGTGCGGACCGGTAGAGCGCCCGGTCGACCCGACTTCCGCGATGGTCTGACCGGCCTGCACGGACTGACCCGGACTGACCAGGAGCCGGGAGTTATGTCCATACCAGGTCGAAACGCCACGACCGTGATCGATGATCACCAGCAAGCCATAGCCGCCCTGGTTTCCCGCGACACGTACAGTCCCGGCACCAGTCGCCCGGACCGGGGTTCCGGTACGTGCCGCGATATCGATACCAGTATGCATCTCCGAACCGCTTGCGAACGGGCTGGACCGCATCCCGAACCGGGACGTAATAGGCCCATCAACGGGCCAGCCAAGAGGCATTGCTTCATAGAAGCGAAGATCATCCTCGACACTTCCGCCCCGGGGAAGTCCTGACTGCCGAACCAGTGCCAGGCGGATCTGGATCTCGGTGTTCACCTCGTCCAGATCAAAAACGAGATTGCCAGCCTGCTGTTCGACGCTGACGATATCGGATCGAAGCTGCATCCAGGGGTCATTACTCTCCGGGTTGGTGCCCGGATTGTCTCCAACCGGTCCGCCCACACCTGACTGCGGTTCCGGCAGCCCCAGGAGCTGGCGCAGCTCTCGAGCGAGGTCATCGACCGTTTCGATCTGGCCCTCAAGTTCATTGATCCGGTTCTGCAGATCCTCGAGCGCGCCATCCTTCTGCTCCTGTGTGGCTTCGAGTGATGAATACGCCGCGGAGAGATCCCCCGATTGCTGGCGCGCCAGGCTCCTGAGCATTGCGCTGTTGCGCTGGATCGCCTCGAGTTCTGCCTGCAGGCGCTCCACTTCGGACGCGGCATAGCGAATCTCGAACTTTGGATCCGTGCCCTGTTCAAGAAGGTACTGCTGCCGGGGCGAGAGCAGCGTCTCGCGAGGCGGGTCCCACTCGATGCTCGAGACCAGTTCATCGTCATCGAGCGCCAGGACGTGTTCGATCTCGTCCAGGGCGCCGGAGTCGGACTGTCGGTTCTCCTCTGCTGTCTGACTGCTGCCACCGTTGCCCAACTGGGTAGTGGCGACCAGTACGGACACCGCACCAAGCGCGAGAACCAGAACGGCAACCGCCCAGACCGGCACGACAATACGCCGCTGGCTACCAAGCTGCGAGAGGTAGGACGTCCAGTCATCGGCACTGCTCAGGTACGTGTCGAACTGGGCACGCAATTTCGACAGCGTCGTCTCGAGGTATGAAGGGAACGATGACGGGTCAACTCCGGGAGTGACCGGAGCTCTGTCATGTTGCTGGGATGCTTCTCCAGTCGGCTGGCGTTTGCCGTGAGTGGAGATTGGTTTGAGAACGGGTTCCCGCTGGTTCGACCTGCCAGAGCCATGCACATTCATGCTAGAAACATACCCAGCAGCGTACGACCAACGCATGCTCCCTTGGTACCAAATACACCCTACCCAAATGTCAGATGTCCCGGACTGTCAATGGTCCGATTGTGAAAGAGATCGCGAGTCGTATGGTAGAATCCCGGGCAATTGCGGCGGTCTCAATCCGGTTTCTATCCAGTCAGCGAGACGCGTCAATGAGCCGGTGAGCACAGGTAAAGGAAAGCCCGCGATCGGTCATTTCTCGTGACAGTGTCGCCTGGTCACGCGCCGGAATGGCGACACCCCCGGGTCACGTTGGTCACAGTCTAACGAGGAGGCCAGTTCACCCGAATGGTCACCACACCAGATACCAAACTCGTCACGCTGACAATCAACGATCAGAGCGTTACGGTCCCGGAGGGCACAACCATCCTCGAAGCCTGTCAGATGGTGGACATCGAGGTTCCGAACCTTTGCTATCAACCCCTGCTGAGACCCTGGGGATCCTGTCGCATCTGCACCGTCGAGGTCCTGGGCCGGCGAGGGGGCCTGGTCGAATCTTGCGCCGCCGTGGTTCGTGACGGGATGGAAGTCAAGACCCACTCCGACGCGGCGCTCGAATCGCGCCAGTTCGTGCTCCAGATGTACCTGGTGGACCACGCGCTGGACTGCCCGACCTGTGACAAGTCCGGCGAGTGCTACCTGCAGGACAATACCTATCTCCACAACGTGCACACGAACCCGTATCTCCGCCCCAAACTGGCGCAGGAATATGTGCACCTGAGCGATCTGATCGACTACAAGTGGGATCGTTGCATTATCTGCGCCCGCTGTACCAGAGTCTGCGACGAGGTAATCGGCGTCACCGCGATCGAGGTAATTGGTCGAGGGCTCGAAGCGGAGATCGGCACCGCCTACGGCCAGGATCTGAGAGACACGTCCTGCACTCATTGCGGAATGTGCATCGCGGTCTGCCCGGTCGGCGCGTTGACGGATCGCAAGTTCGGCATGCATCCGTGGGAACTGGACGCCACTGAAACGATCTGCGGATTCTGCGACGTCGGATGCACCCTGAACATCGAACACAGCCGGGGAATTGTCCGTCGGACGACCCACCTCTGGGAACGCGGGGTGAACCACGGGTATACCTGCCAGCGGGGCAAATGGGGCTACCAGACGGTGCAGGATGTCGGGCGGCTGGAATCGGCCTACGTTCGTGACAACGAAGGCAACCAGGTTCCGGCCGAACTCGATGATGCGCTGGACACGGTGGCCGAACGTTTGAAGCATTACCAGGGCGACACGTTTGCCGCGCTCGCTTCCCCGGAGAACACCAACGAAGAGAACTATCTGTTCCAGCAGTTCACCCGCGCGGTGATGGGGACGAACAACATCGATCGCCTGGTCAACAGTGCCGTGCTGGACACGGATGCCGCGCTTATGGAATCGCTCGGGCTGAGCGCATCGAGCAACTCCCTGCAGGAGATGTTCACGGACGCCCATTCCGTTCTCGTGGTCGGCCCGGACATCGGCGCGATGGCCCCGATCGCCTCCTACTGGATCTACTGGGCCAGGAAGTACCGCGAGACAGCGCTTGTGTTCATTACGGACGACTACTTCCCGTTCGTTGAACGCGGCGACGTCTGGATCAAGGTTCCGGTCGAACACCAGGCGGACGTCCTGCTGGCCATAGCGCGCATCATTGAAGATCGGTCCCTCTCCCGCCCGGTCGACCCCGGCCATTCGACCTACCAGGAAGTCAGACGGCTTCTGAATCGAGTTGATCCTGCGGAGATCTCCGAGCGGCTCGGCATTCCGTTTGACCAGCTTGAACGGGCGGCGCTGCTCTATGCAACCGGAGGACGGTCCCGCCACGACGAGACGGACCCGGGAGATTTCCCGCCCTCGGTTATCTACTCAACTCTTGCAAGCGAGCGCAACGCCGATGTCGCTGACGCGAGCAAGGCGATCAACAATCTCGCGGTGCTGACAGGGAATATCGGCATCGCCGGATCGGGGGTCATGAACTACCGGGGACCGGCCAACCTGCAAGGCGCAACGGACATGGGTTGTCACCCGTCGCTGCTGCCCGGGTATCAGACGGTGGAGGATCCGGAGGCGCTCGAGCGATTCGCTGCAAGCTGGAGCCTGCGCTGGAACGAGGAACAGGTCGCGCAGAACGGGTTCAAGATCATCCGCGACCTCCCCACAATGCCTGGCTACTCGTTGACCGAGCTTATCGACGCGATCGAGTCCGGAGAAGTCAGGGCAATGTATATTGCCGGCGCCAGTCACGAGAACAGTTACGGGTACGACGAGCGATTGCTGGAGGTCCTGTCGAACCTGGAGTTCCTGGTCGTCGAGGACTGCTTTGCCAGCAATTTGACCGAACTCGCTGATGTCGTGCTCCCGGCAGCAATGTATCTGGAGAAGGACGGATCCTTCACCAGCGCTGACCGGACAATCCAGCGCGTCCGGTACACGATGACGCCACCGGGAGATGCCCGGCCGCAGTGGTGGTACATTCAGGAGATCGCTGAGCGCATGGGATATCGGATCGCGCATGGACATCCGGCAATGGTGCTTGATGAGATTGCACAGATGACACAGATCTATCAGGGCGTCTCGTTCCCGCGACTCGAACGAAACGCCATGCAGTGGCCGGTTCGCGCGTTCGGAACCGAGGACACACCGTTCCTGCAACCCGGCGACAGCCTTGATGCCGAGGCTGTTCAGTTCGCCTCGATTGACCGCTGACGCAGAAACGCGAGGGACAGTACCGTGTTCGAAGAAGTGAGTGGATTCTGGGTCACGCTCAAGCGGCTCTTTCGCCCGAATCAGACGATCCAGTACCCCGAGGAACGCCGGGAAATGCCGGGACGCTTCCGAGGTCTCCCCGCCCTGCGCGCGGACCCGGAGACCGGCGAGGCGCTGTGTGTCGCGTGCGGACTCTGCTCCCGGATCTGTCCCACAAGTTGCCTGGAGATGCACGTAGTTCCGTCCGAGGAGGGTGACCGTGAACTGGGAGAGTTCATCCTGCGGTCCGGACGATGTCTCTTCTGCGGGATGTGCGCACAGGTCTGTCCGGTGGATGCGATCACCATGAGCGGTCAGTACGAACTGGCGACACAGGATCGTGAAGGCATGATCTACACCAAGACCGAGCTTGCCGATTATGGATCGCAGGAAGATACCTGGTGGGGCGCCGCCTGAGTCGCAGGTGATATCAGAAAGCACGAGGTACGGGCGGACTGCCGGCTTCGGCGCCGTCCGTTTTACGTTGCTTACGCGTGAATTTGTTGCGTGACGGCGTGGAACCTGCGAGTCTGTAGGCCAGACAGCGGGATGATGGTCCACGGGCGTCCACGCGGAGGGGAAGACAGTCATGTCCAGCGAAAATCGCTTCTACTGTGGCGGTGAATGGCGATCCGGAACGAACGACCTTCCGGTGACCAATCCCTACAACGGCGAGACGGTCGGCACTACATCCTTTGCAACCGAGGACGATCTGGAGCACGCGACAATCAGAGCCGTCGCCGCGTTCGAAGAGACGCGCAGGCTGCAGACGTATGAACGCGCGGCGATTCTCCAGCAGCTGGCGGACGGTCTGGCGAACCGGCAGGAGGAGTTCGTCCGGCTGATGACCAGGGAGGCCGGCAAGCCGGTCAAGGATTCGCGTGTGGAAGTTCTGCGTGGCGTCTTCACGCTCCAGACCGCCGTTGAAGAGGCCAAGCGAATCGGTGGGGAGACGATCCCGCTCGACCTCATGGCCTCGTCGGCCGGCCGGTTCGGGATCACACGCCGGTTTCCGATCGGCCCGATCGCCGGGATCTCGCCGTTCAATTTTCCGCTAAACCTGGCGCTGCACAAGGTTGCGCCCGCGATTGCCTCCGGGAACACGATCGTACTGAAAGTTCCGACGCATGACCCTCTGACGATGCTCACGTTCGCCGAACTCGTAGACCAGACGGACCTTCCGAAAGGCGCCGTGAGTGTGATGCCGATGGACCGTGAGGTGGGCGACAAACTCGTCACGGACGAGCGCTACACGCTGCTCAGTTTCACGGGTTCCCCCGGGGTCGGCTGGGACATGAAGAACCGGGCCGGTAAGAAGAAGGTCGTCCTCGAACTCGGTGGCAACGCCGGCGTGATCGTCGATCGGAACTCGGACGTCAGGCTCGCCGCCCAGCGCTGCCGGGTCGGCGCCTTCGCTTACGCCGGTCAGGTCTGCATCTCTGTGCAGCGGATCTATGTCCACCAGGAGCGCATGGACGAGTTCATCGAGATCCTGCTTGATGAGATCGGGAACATGCACGTCGGCGATCCGCTCGATGAGAAGACCGATCTCGGTCCGATGATTGACGACAAGGCCGCGGCCCGGACGGAAGAGTGGATCGAATCAGCGAAGTCTCAGGGGGCGAAGGTACTCTGTGGCGGAAAAGCAGACGGCCGGTTCTTCCAGCCGACCGTGATCACGAACGCGCCGCCGGATAGCTTCGTCTGTTCCCGAGAGGCATTTGCCCCGCTGGTGAACGTCTTCCCGTTCTCCGACTTCTCTGACGCCTTGACGAACATCAATGACTCCGCCTTCGGCCTGCAGGCCGGCGTATTCACGCACAGCCTGGAGCATGCGCTGCAGGCGTTCGAATCGATCGAAGCCGGCGGCGTCATCATCAACGACGTTCCGACCTACCGGATCGACCACATGCCATACGGCGGCGTGAAGGATTCCGGCCTCAGCCGGGAGGGACTTCGATACGCGATCGAGGATATGACCGAACCGCGTCTGGCCGTGTTCAACCGGGTACCGGACCCCAATGCCTGAGGTACCGCATCGTCGGTCCGGGAAGACACGGGACAGGTGCGTCCGGTGAAGCGATCTCTCGGAGGACTCGCGGTACTTACCGCGGCCGCCGTGGCCGCTGGATTGATACTGAAGCGGCGCGGTTCGCCCGATCCTGCCCGGCGAAACCCGGAAGGACGAAAACCGCATATCGTGGTCGCCGGCGCCGGTTTCGGCGGGATTTCCGCGCTCCAGGAGCTTTCCGCCCGGATCTCCCCGGACGAGGCGGACATTACGCTGGTCGATCAGAACAACTACCACCTCTTCACGCCGCTCCTGTATCAGGTAGCGACCGGCGGGGCGGATTCCTTGAACGTGACCTACCCGCTGCGACGCTTCTGCGCAATCCGTGGCATTCGGTTCGTGTGCTCTCGCATCTACGGCGTGAACCCGATGGACAAGGTGATTACCACCGCCGCCGGCCAGATGACCTTTGACTACCTGTTGCTCGGACTTGGGAGTCAGACCAATTACTTCGGGATGCCGGAAGTTGAAGAACGGTCCTACAGTCTTAAATCGATTCCCGACGCCAACCAGCTGCACCGCCAGATCGTTCGCAATTTCGAGCTCGCGGCCCAGACCCGGGACATCAACGAACGGCGGCAACTGCTGACGTTCATCGTCGTCGGCGGTGGCGCGACCGGTATCGAGCTGACCGGCTCGCTGCACGAACTCGTCCAGCACAACCTCGTCCGTTACTATCCGGAGATCAACGAAGACGACGTGCGCATATCGCTCGTTGAAGCGAGCGATCACGTGCTGCCGGGGATTCACGAGCGAATCGGCGAGATGGCACTGGAACGATTCGAAGAGATCGGCATTGACATCTGCCTGAACCGCAGGGTTGCAGGCATTCGCGAACGCTCGGTCATCACACGGGACGAGGAACGCATTCCGGGAGACGTGATCATCTGGACCGCCGGGATCCGCCCGCACCCGATCACCGCCGGTCTCCCGGTCGAGAAGGCCCGCGACGGGCGCCTGGCAGTGGACGAGCACCTGCGTCTTCCAGACTACCCGTTCATATTCGCGCTCGGTGACGCAGCGGCGTCTCTGGATCCGGACACCGGAGAACCGCTGCCCCCGAACGCGGCGGTTGCGGTCCAGGAAGGAGCCAATGCGGGGGCGAACCTGGCCAGACTGGTGCGGGGAGAGCCGATACTGCCGTTCACCTACAAACCGATGGGCGAGTTGATTGCGCTGGGCCGCCTGAAAGCGGCGGCCGAACTCGGACCGTTCGTTTTTGACGGGCTACCGGCCTGGCTTGTCTGGCGGGTTGTCTACCTGACCAAGCTGATGGGTGCACGCAACCGGGCCGGTCTCGTCCTCGACTGGGTTGCGTCTCTGTTCGCCCAGCGGACAATCGTCGACACCAGCAACCCCGCAGAGGAGTAGCCCCGTTACGCGGTTTCAACAAGTCCCCGCAACGTCGCCAGGTTCTCGATATCCTCGGCCAGATCTTCGCCCTTTTTGGTCTCGAGTAAACCCGGGGTCTCGCTGAACCGCGAGTCGTTGACGAAGTTCCGAAAACCGTCCAGGCCGATGTATCCCTGCCCGATGTGCTCGTGCCGGTCCTTGCGCGTGCCGAGGTCATTTTTCGAATCGTTCAGGTGGATCGCGAACAGACGATCGAGCCCGAGAATCTCATCGAACGCGTCCATCGTCGCCGCGTATCCCTCTGAGGTCCGCACCTCGTAGCCGGCCGCGAAGATGTG
>SKKR01000377.1 GCA_007123655.1 Thermomicrobiaceae bacterium | reverse complement strand
CCGGTGTGGCACGCGCTGGCCATGATCGTGCCGATCTACAGCTACTTCAGGTTCCACGCCAACTTCCGGGTCATGAACGAGATGCTCGCTGAAACGCGGTCAAACCACCGAACTCATCCGCTCCTGGCCGTCGCCACGTTTCTCGCAGCCAGCCTGCTGATAAGCATCCCGGTGGATAGCCTGCGGCTCACGGCGATGAACCTCGTGGCCGCGCTCGCGGCGATCTCCTGGACGATCTACCACGGACAGTCCGCGATGAACGCATACTGGGACGTCACCGCGGATCAGCCAACGACGACCAGGGTCAAGCTCTGGGAACGCCTGTTGATCGGCGCGGGCGCCGGGCTCTGGATCGTCTTTATCGGTGGGGCGATCGCAAGCGTTGAGGCTGGATAGTCCTCGCAACCGTCTAGTCAACCACTCCTGGCCGGGTTCGCCAGTGCTGCGTCGCCTGCTCGAAGGCGTGAGCAATCTGGAGGACCCCGAGATCATCGAGTGGACGTCCCACGATCTGCATGCCGACCGGGAGGCCATCACTCGTGAAGCCGGCCGGAACGGATATCGCCGGCAAGCCGGTCGCGGTGATCCAGTAGGCCGACTTCATCCAGGCGATGTAGTTCTCCATCTGGACGCCGTTGATTTCCGTCGGATAATCGATTTCCACGTCGAACGGCGGGACCTGATTCACCGGACACACCAGAAAATCGTACGTTTCGAAGAACGACACCATCCGCTGGTAAAGCGCCGCCTGCTTCTGCTCGGCTACACCGACGTCCTCCGCGCTCAGCGAGCGCCCGTACTCGACGTTCCAGACAATTGACTGCTTGATGCGGTGACGCTCCCTGTCAAAGTAGGGCTTGTAATTCGCTGCGTACCGGTATGCCCGCATGACCTGGAACACCTCATCCGCGTCCGTGAAATCAGGCGTCGCCTGGTCAACTCGACAGCGCAGGTCGTTCTCGAGCGCGGGAATCGCCCTGGCGAGAACGTCCGCGACACGCGGATCGACCGGCAACTCCCCCAGGTCCGGGCTGAAAGCGATTCGCGCTCCGGCAAAATCACGGTCAAGCGGTTCACGGAATCGATCGCCGGGTTCGTCGACCGTCAGAGGGTCCCGCGCGTCACGGCCGACCATCGCGCTAAACAGCAACGCAGTATCGGCAACTGTCCGCGCCATTGGACCTTTTACGCTGACCCAGTTCCAGCCGTTCGTGTTCGGAACCCGTGGTACGCGACCCGGCGAGGGACGTAGCCCGACGACGTTGTTGAAGTTCCCGGGGTTTCGCAGCGAGCCACCAGTGTCGCCTCCGTCGGCGATCGGCAACATCCCGCAGGCAAGCGCCACGCCAGCGCCGCCGCTGCTTCCGCCGCAGCTCTTCGTGGTGTCGTACGGATTCAGGGTCGCGCCAAATATCGGATTGAATGTATGCGACCCCGCCCCGAACTCCGGGACGTTGGTCTTCCCGATCATGATCGCCCCCGCCTGCTGAACCCGTTCCAGGTGCAGCGATGTATGGTCGGGCACCCGGTCAGCGAAAATCGGTGAGCCTGACGTCGTTCGCACGCCGCGGGTGGGCTCGAGTTCCTTGTGGGCGATCGGAAGCCCGTGCAATGGCCCTACTTCTTCCCCGCGCGCCAATCGTGCATCTGCCTCATCCGCCGCGGTGAGTGACTGTTCCGCGGGAAGCTGGCTGACGATGGCGTTGACCGTCGGGTTCACGCGTTCGATCTGATCCAGATGAGCCTGCATGACTTCCCGGGAGGAGATATCCCGGTCCCGCAGACGTTTCGCGAGGTCGGTTGCGGTCGAGTAGCAGAGTTCGTGTTGCGTTGCCATGTGACCCGTTCTTTCCTCCAGTAGTATCCCGATTCCGACGAGCTACCCTAACCGGATTTGCGGATCCGGGCAACCGGGCGAGTCACTCAGTTTCGTTGCGGCTCGGCCTCGCCCGCGGATTGGGACGGGGCGGGGAACTCTTCCGGTTCCTCTCCGGGCTTCGGCACCCGCAACCGCGTGGTCAGAAAAAGTGCAATCATCGAGGCGAAAAACACGAGCAGGAAGCTGTCCGCGAAGGCGACGCCCTCGCCCGAGTGAAGCAGATTCACGGACGTCGTCGCACCCTCCCGTGCATCGATGATTACCGTCTTGAAGGCAACACCGAACGATCCACCCATCAGGAAGACCATGTGGATCAACCCGATTCCCATCCCGCTCTGCGAGGACGGCAGAACCAGCGATACGCTGTTCAGCAACGGTGCTCCGGCCAATCCCATACCGGACCCGATGAACATCCCCAGAACAGCGACCAGCAGTGCCGATCCACTTGTCCCGAAGGTCGAAATCGCGAACGCGCCGATCACCAGCGAGCCAAGTCCGATGCGCAGCGGCACCGCGGATCCGAACCGGTCCGCGAGCTTTCCACCGACAGGTCCCAGTATCGCGCTGGCCACCGCGGAGGGTAGCATCACGATTCCGATCTGGCCGACTGGGATCCCCTGGACTGCGTCGAGCAGCAGGGGCAACGTCACCATCGAACCCATAGCGGTCATCGTCATGCCAACGGCGGTCACGCCAAGAAGGACGTAGTTCGTGTTGGCAAGAAGAACCCGCGGGATGAACGAATCCTCTCGGTTCCGGATCCTGCGAATGAGCAGACCCATTGCAACGACGAATACTGCAAATGGTCCAAGTACGGCCGGAGAGGTCGCCCCCAAACGTTCCAGGTTGGTGACCGCGATCAGCAGGCCCCCGATACTTGCGCCCACCAGCGCTCCACCGTAGATGTCAAGCGAGCCCCGGCCGGTGCCCTCCAGCCGCGGAAGAAGCCGCAGCAAGACTGGCGTGATAAGCACCAGCGAGCCCGGTATCAGAAACAACGCGCGCCATGAAACGAACTCGGCAAGTAGGCCGCCGATCACCGGTCCCAGACCGGCGCCTGTCCCGATGACCGCGCTCATATACCCCATCGCCGTTCCCCGTCGCTTCGCAGGCACGACCCGGAAGATCGTGGCCGTTCCCAGCGCCGGAATCGCTGCCGCCCCTGTGGCCTGGAAAATTCTTGCTGCCAGCAGCAACTCGAATGTCAGTGCAAGAGCGGCCAGTGCTGAACCAATTGAGAAAATGCCGATGCCGATGATCAGGAAACGCCGGATCCCGTAGAGATCGCCAAGCCGGCCATAGAACGTCGTCGAAACGGCGAATACGAGCGAGTATCCGGTGAACAGCCAGCCGAGCGTCGACGGCGTGACATCGAAGTCGCGTCCGATTTCCGGGAGAACAACATTGAACATTGTCGTGCTGAGGACAGAGGTGAAGGTGCAGGCACTGACCAGCAGGACCACCAGCATCTCCGGTGACCCGGAACGCCGCTCCGGTTGCGCCGGATCTTCCTGCGGTTCGGAACTCACGTAGAAAACTCCTGATCCCCGAACCACCCGTCATTCGGATGGCTCGTTCCGTCAATGTTGCCGGATCGACGACCGGGTGACAATGGCCGACGGTACAGGTCTGAGACACGAAGAGGTATCCGGAGACTACCTGCCGGCGCGATCATCCGGTAACCTGTCCCGGGATCGCTCGGAGATTGGACACGGTCAGAGAAGGAGCATGAAATGAATGTCTACGTTTCTGTCGACATGGAAGGGATCACCGGCATCACCCACGGTGACATGATGATGAGCGGCCAGCCGGAGTACAACCGCGGGAGGAAGCTGATGACCGAAGACGCCAACGCGGCGGTCGAGGGCATCCAGCAGGCGGGCGCGGAATACATCCTGGTCAATGACTCCCACGGACCCATGCGCAACATGTTCTTCGAAGACATGCACGAGGCGGCGCATCTGATCACCGGCTCCGGAGATGCCAAACCTCACTGCCAGCTCGAGGCGGCAGACAGCCGTGAGTTCGATTGCGCGGTCTTCGTCGGCTACCACGCCATGGCCCGTACCTGGGAAGCGATCCACCCGCACACGATCGCCGGTGCCGTCGTGTCTGAGCTGCGGATCAATGGGCGTCCTCACGGAGAGACCGGGCTGAACGCCGCGGTGCTCGCGTCGCTGGGTATCCCAACGGTCATGGTGACCGGAGACACCACGACCGTCGCTGAAGCTGAGGCGTTTCTGGGGAGCAAAATCAAGACCGTCGCGGTGAAGGAGTCTCGAGGCCGGAACGCGGCGATTTGCCGCCCGCCGTCCGCGACGCGACCGGAGATAACGCGGGCGGCGAAGGAAGCGGTCGAAAACCGGAGCAACGTCGAGCTCTACGTGCCGGGGCGCCCGCAGACGATCGAGGTCGACTTCAACAACATGCAACAGGCTGATCGCGCTGGACGCACGGCAGGGGTCGAGCAGACCGGTCCGCTCTCGATCAACATCGAAGGGACGCATTTCTGGAACCAGTATCAGGTTCTCTGGGCGGCCTTGCGCAGCGCGCTTTACGAACCGGCGGTGTGGCTGCAATAGCGTGGGCGACCCAGGCGAGATCTGCGAAACGATTCGTTCCGGTATAATCGAGCCTATGGAACGGGTCAGCTACCGCGGTCGAACCGCCCAGGACACACTGAATCATCTCCGGGAAACCGGTCTGCGTATCACTGAACCACGGGTCGAGGTTGTCGAAGAAATCCACGGGCGTCAGGGGCTCTTCACTGGCGAGCAACTCTACGGCGACCTTCGTGAACGGGGGTCAGGCGTGGGCCGGGCGACGATCTTCCGGACCATCGATGTCCTGGTCGAGCTGGAGATACTCGATCGGGTTCACCAGCCGGACGGGGCGCACGGGTACGTGCTCCGGAGTCCGGGCCACCGGCATCATCTGGTCTGCTCGGCGTGCGGGGATGTCGTGGAGTTTCAGGGCTGCAACGTCGGTGACCTGATCGACGATCTCGCAACCCGCACGGACTTCCGCATCGAGGGCCACTGGCTGGAGATTTTCGGGACGTGTGGCCGCTGCCAGCAACCGGGATAGCAGGAATACCCCTCTTGTCACGCTAGGCCGGTTCTCACCGGCATTGACAGGCTGCGTAGGGGCCGATCCCTCGCCAGGCTCGGGACGGGCTCTCCTTGTCGGCCCGGTGGATATAGCGGATCAACGCGGTCGCACAGGGTCGTGCGACCCTACGTTCAACTCGAATTTCAGTCAGGTTCTCTGAATGGGTCTAGGTCCCACCCCGTGTCACTCTGGGCTCAGCGTTGTGTCATTCTGGGCCAAACCCCGTGTCATTCTGAGCGGAGCGAAGAATCTCACTGTCTTACACATCCACGGTCCCCTGCACCGAGGTCCTTCAAGGAGCCTGCACTGAGCCGGCCGGAGTGTTCAGGATGACAGTGAAGACTGGATCGCAATCCTGAGCCTGATTCTTGGATCTGTTTTCAAAGGCATTCACCGGACGAGCGGACCAATTGCCTGCCAGAACCGCCGCCCTACCGTGCAACACTATCGAGAAACGGTCTTGACCCCTCGCTCTTCGCTCGCGCCGATACTAGCCCTTGACAGGCTTGCTATATTGATACTCAGTATCAATAAGCTGGCCGGCCGTTGATGCGTGGACTAATCGTGACGCCTGGGGAGAAGAGAGTACAACGGTGACAGGAAAAAGTTCGACAACCCGTTCTACTGAAGGTTCCGTGAATAGTCGTGCCGGCTGGATGTATCTGAATTTCGCCGCCGTCTTGTTTCTTGCGTTCGCCTTCCTGGCGGCCTGCGTTGACGACACGGCGGACGACGACGAAGCGGTTGACGACAACACCACAGAGGAAACCGGGACCGCGGACGGTGCCACGGGTGAGGATGACGGGGAGCCGATCAATGTGGTCGTAACCATGCCGTTTCTCCCGTCGATGGTTGAGGCAGTCGGGGATACGCATGTCGACGTTGAATCCATCGTGCCGCAGGGCGTTGACGCCCACACGTATCAACCAACTCCAGGCGACGCCCGGTTGATCTCCGACGCGGACATCATTTTCGTCAATGGACTTGGCCTCGAGGAGTTCCTGGACGGCTTGATCGACTCCGCCGGCGGAGTCGATGCGCCTGTGATCGAAGTGGCAGACGGACTGCAGGACGAAGGCATCAAGGTCAACGGGAACCATGATCACGGTGATGACGACCATGCCGATGACCACCATCATGACGATGACCATGCCGACGATCATGCGGACGACCACCATCATGACGATGACCATGCCGATGACCATCAGCATGACCACGACCACGACCACGACTATCCATACGGGAACCCGCACTTCTGGCTGAGCCCGGTGCACGGAATCCACTACGTGGAGAACATTTACGAAACGCTGGCAGCGTTCGATCCGGACAATGACGCTGACTATCGTTTGAACGCGGATGACTACATCGCGGAAATCGAGGCGTTCGACGAGTGGGCGCAGGAGCAGATGGCCCAGATTCCGGGCGAGAACCGCTTCATGGTAACGTTCCACGATGCGTTCCCGTACTTCGCCGAGCACTATGATCTGGACGTCGTCGGGGTTATCATTCGCAGTCCGGGGCGCGAACCCGGTGCGCAGGAACTCGCCAGACTCGCTGATGAGATCAGGGAAACAGGCGTGCCGGCCGTGTTCATCGAGCCGCAGTTCAACCCAGATCTCGCCGAGGCGATCGCCGATGAAGCGGGAGTGCAGACGCTCCTCATCTACAGCGACACTCCACCGGAAGGCGCCGGGTATCTGGAGATGATGAAGTCGAACGTTGAAAACGTTGTTGAAGGACTGAGCTAACCGTGGTCACGAACGTCGAAAACGTCCAGGCGGGGGCGAACGGAATGTCGCCCCCGGCCGGCCCACCAGCAATCGAAGTTGAGCATCTCAGCATCGGATACCATGAGGAGCAAGTGCTGCGCGACATCGATCTCTCGGTGACGAAAGGCTCGCTCGTCGGACTGATCGGTCCGAACGGGAGCGGGAAGTCGACATTGTTCAAGACGATGACCGGCCTGCTCCAGCCGTGGTCCGGGCGCGTGCTGATCAACGGGCGACCCGGCAAACCCGGCCCGGATGTCGCCTACGTGCCACAGACCGAAACTGTAGACTGGTCATTTCCGGTAACGGCCGGCCAGGTCGTCATGATGGGCCGGTATCCGCGGCTGGGAATCATCCGCTGGCCACGGGCACGAGATCACGAGGTTGTTGCGCACGCCCTGGAGCAGGTGGGCATGGGCAACTTCCGGGATCGACAAATCGGACAGCTTTCCGGTGGGCAGAGGCAGCGGGTATTCCTGGCAAGAGCCCTGGCACAGGAGCCGAGTATCCTGCTGCTGGACGAGCCGGTCAGCGGTGTTGATGCGACGACGCAGCACCAGATCTTCGAGCTTCTGGACAAGCTCTGCCAGCAGGGCGTGACCACGATCGTCGCCTCGCACGATCTCAGCTGCGTTGCACAACGGTTCGATCACGTCCTGTTGCTCAACCGGACCGTGCATGGCTACGGACCGCCAGAAGAGGTGCTCACACAGGAACTGCTGAATCAGACGTTCCAGTCGCACCTGCTGCTGCTCCGGCTCGGCACCCGAACGTTTGTGGTCGAGGATCCGCATCACTTCCACCATGATTGAGTTCATCACCGAACCGCTCGGATACAGCTTCCTCCTGCGAGGTTTTGCCGCCGCGATCATGATCGGCATCATCTGCGCGGTGGTCGGCACATTCGTCGTGTTGAAAGGGCTGGCGTTCATCGGCGACGCGCTTGCCCACATTGCGTTCACCGGGATCGTCGCCGCGTTTCTTATCGGCTTTTCCTTCTACCTGGGGGCGCTCGCGGCGGCGATCATCGCCGCGCTTGGCATCGGTGCCGTGTCGCAACGCACAGGAGTCAGTACAGACACATCGATCGGCATCTTTTTCAGTGGGATCTTCGCCCTGGGCGTGGTCCTGATGAGTATCGGCATTCAGTCCTACACCATCGATCTCTTCAGCTACCTGTTCGGCGACATTCTGAGCGTCCGGCAGAGCGACCTGATCAGTATCCTCATTCTCGGCGGGATCGTCCTTGCGATTATTGCCGTACTCTACAAGGAATTGCTGTTTGTGAGCTTTGATCCCGTCGTTGCCGAGTCCGCCGGACTTCCGGCTCGCTGGATGCAGATGCTGTTGCTGGTTCTGCTGTCCGTCACGGTCGTTGTCTCGGTCCAGGCGGTCGGTATCATCCTGGTCGTGGCGATGATTGTCACACCGAGCGCGACGGCTTATCTGCTGACTGACCGTTTCGGAGTGATGATGATCCTTGGTGCCGTATTCGGGGCACTCTCCGCAACGGGCGGATTCTACCTGTCGTACTACGCGGATGTGCCGTCCGGAGGCGCGATCGTGCTCGTGGCGACTGCACTCTTCGCGATTGTCGCGGTCATCGGTCCGAAACGACGGTCGCTCTGGAAACTCACCAGCGGCGAGCCCGAAGCGGCGCAGCGACCGGCCTGACGGGGACCGCGCCAATGTTCCCGGCCTGGCCACACTCGTGAGACAGCACCCTGGTGACGTGGTAGGGTGAATGGAATGGATCGATCGTGACGCCTGTTGTGATTATGGGGACAATCGCTCGGCGAACACGGTCCGGGCGTTCCGGTGCGCGACAGCGGAGCGGCGCACACGAATGGCACGTACATTGCCATGATAACCGGAAGCGGACACGAACGATCCAGTCCCTGTTCGACGATTGAGAGGAATGTAGTTGCCGCTCTACGTCTATAGCTGCCCGGAGTGCGAGGTGCTGGTTGAAGAGCTCCGGCCCGTCGGCTCAACGGATTTTCCACCCGTGGAATGTCCGGTCTGTCACGGGCTCTGCGAGCAAGAGGTAACCAGCGCGACGATTGCCGGCCACGCTTCGCCGATGG
>SKKR01000224.1 GCA_007123655.1 Thermomicrobiaceae bacterium | reverse complement strand
TCCGCCGATCGTTCGGTCCTGAGCTTCAGCAGACGAGAGACTGGCCGGCACGGCCCGGGCGCGTTGTGCGTTCGGGCCGTTTTTTTCGATGTCCGTGTTCCGAGAGATCAGTTCATGTAGACGGCAATGACGGCGAGCAATACGAACGTGAAACCGCCCCAGATCCCGATTCGGGTTAGCTCGCTTCGCACGCTCCGGTAGTCCGCAGCAATCTGTTCCGGACTTAGTTTCGGGGTATCGTCATCGTCGTCTTCCCGGCGGACTCCAAGGACGTCAGCGTATTGCTCTTCTGCAGCGGCCGCGATCTCTTCTTCGCGTTTTAGCTGCCGTTGGCGTTCTTCCTCTCGACGCCGTTCCACTTCTTCACGGCTAAGAACCGCATCCTGACGGGCCTTATAGGCCTGCAGCTGAGACGGACTGAACTTTTCACGGCCTGAACGTTTCTTCTTGTCCTTGCGTGCCATGATCCTTCACCCTTCGGCCGAGCTCGCGCCTGGCTTCTCGGATTCGTTTGGAGACGTAATCCCAGGTCCATGTACTGTCACAATCATACCTGCCTGCAGCGAATACCGGCTCGAAGCCGAGCCCTCTCGTACCGCAAGTTCCAGTGTATCCATGCTCGACACCAGTGCGACGGGAGAGGCTGGTTCGACGTCCTGATACCGGGAGGAGATCTGACCTGCACGGAACCACCCGCACGCGACAGCGCCACCGGAACCGGCAAAACGGCTTACGTCTGCCCGAGTTATGTTGGTGATGGCGTTGCCGAAGTGATCGATAAATAGAATCTCCCCGACCACTGAGTCACCGTCAACCCGAGACGTCGGAATCTCGAGCCGGACGATCGAATCCGGATGGACCTCTTCGCCGAGCGATTCGATGTCAAGCCCGGCGGCGAGATGACCGGCAGCCGGTGCGAAGATGTCTCGCCCGTGAAAGGTGCGCGAGATCACTCGATTGGCGTCCTTCGGGATCGCAAGTTCGATTACTCGCTCCGGCGATTCCCCGCCGAGCACCCCGGAAATCAGTCCATTGTCAGGCAGGACGAAGGTATGGTTTCCAAATGACACCGCGAGCGGCCGGCGTTCCGATCCGACGCCGGGATCGACCACCGCCAGGTGAATCGCACGTGGTGGAAATGATCGCCATGCAGCACCGAGATGCAACGCCCCTGCGAAGATCGACTGTGCCGGAATTAGGTGAGTGAGGTCAACAAGCGTCGCGTCTGCGCAGTAGGACAAAACAATGCCCTTCATCTGTCCCACGAACGTGTCACGCTCGCCGAAATCACTCAATAGCGTCACTACTGGAGTTGCCACCTGCCATCACTCACTGGTGCCGTGAAATCACGACGACGACGGTTGCGCCAGGCGCTCGCGAGCCCAGGCGAACTCCTCTGGCGTGTTCGCGTTGAAGAAGGAGAGCAAATGCGGATCGAACTCGTGAATCTCTTCCTCGGATAGTTTCTTCACATTGACTTCGCTGAAAAATCCGATGACCTTGAACACGCCTGCGTTCAACTGTCGCTCGATCGCGGGCAAACAGGCTTTGGAATAGATTGCGTGAAGTGTTTCCAGTGTTTCGTGATCACCCTGGTCGCTCCGATCGGGTGGGAGCGACGGTACCAACGCATCGTAAGCGCGTTCCTTTGCGGCCATGTATCTGCTCAGATCCGTATTCACAAATGGCATATCACAAGCGAGTACCAGACAATAATTATGCGCGGCCTCAGAAACCGCAGTGTAGATGCCTCCGAGCGAGCCTGATTGCGGGAACCGGTCCGCGACCACCCGGCACCCGAACTGCTCGTACTCCGGACGGTCAGACGCCACGATCAGGACCTCATCGGCGACTGTCCGCACTGGCTCGAGCACGTACTCAATCAGTGTCCGACCTTCGACTTCAAGGAGCGCCTTGTCCTGCCCCATCCGGCGGCTCTGTCCACCCGCGAGAATCGCAGCGCTCAGTGCGTTCTGACTACTCATCACTATCACCTCGTCACGATCGGACTACGGCGATTGTCGTTGACACTCCATTGTACTAGACGTCCCCCAAACCCTTTGACTGGACTCCGCGTGGGGTCTATAATCAGACTATGAACGCAGCGACTACGTGAAAGGGTGCCACGGTGAGAATACCGTTGGCCCAGATGAAGACACAGGGAACCGTTCGAAGCACCTGACGCGCTCTGCGCTCTGGTGCTTTTTCGCATTAACAAGGGGGAAAACGGAAGATCGAGTGTTCGTATGTCCCGGGACGCGACGCCGTTCCGGGTAGCGAGAACGGAGAGGTTCCATGAACTCCTCGCTGATCGGGAAGATCGAAAAAGCACGGCGTTACGCTCAGGAGCCCGACCGGGCACGTTTCCAATCTCTCCACGTCAAGTTCCAGGGAGGTCATGACGTTTACGACGTCCGACTCGAGAACCGCGAATGGACCTGCAACTGCCACACGTACGAGTCGCTTGGAACCTGCAGCCATATTATGACGATGGAGCGCCTGCTATCTTCGATGATTCCCGATGAAGTCGAAGCGAGTGACAAGGTCAGCCTGGTAAGCTGAACTTACTGGACAAACTCGATCGCCTGATGATCGCGCCCGGCATGTTTCTGCACGCCGGGCGCTACATTGTCATGACTTTCCTCGGCGACGTTAGTTACTGAGCATCCTCGACGAGGTTTGTTGACCCGGCACCCCGGCATGCTCCCAGACCAGAACGTAGTTGATTCCAGAGCGTTCCACCAGCTCGTCCGGATGCCATTCGCCCAAACTCCGGTCCCGTTCCTGCACACGAACGAGTGGGTTCGGCGATTCGGCCATGGTGGCGCTTGGATGGCCGGTGATCTGATCAAGGATGATTGCCAGAGCGGCACCATAGCAGGCAATCTGTCGTTGCATCCATCGAGCGCCTGAGTTCACGGCTGGTTCTCCCGGGGTCAAATACGCTCGAATCGGTGAACATTCAGCACGAACACGTTCGCACCGCCAACCGTGACTTCAACAAGGTCGGACGGATACCACTCGTGGATATCGCCGATGATCTCCGGCTGAATCGTCTCGGTACGCTCGCGGCAGTTTCGGTCAATGATCCGCAGGACGTCAGGGACTTCCGAGTCCTCGATTCCGATCATGAGCGTGGTGTTGCTGACACGAAGAAACCCTCCAGTGCTGCTGATGCGGGTCGACCGGTATCCGGCCTCGGTGATGGCATTCAGCAACTGGTTCGCGTCATAATCCTGGACGACCGCAAAGACCAGTTTCATCCGCCTGCTCCTCTGGTCATCGATTGGACCGCCCCTCTAATAGCCTGCCGGTTGCCAATTTGCCAGACTATAGCACAGCCGAATCGACTTTTTCCCGTGTTTCGCGGTCGGAGCGATTCGATGGTCGCCTGGGCTCCGGAACGTCAACGATGCGATCATCGTTCTCCTGGACGGAGGAGCGAGTGCCTGAGCAATTGAAACCACCAGTTCTTGCCGAGATGAGCTGGACAGAAGCCCGGGATCTGCTGCGTCTTCGGCCCGTCGGGTTCCTTCCAGTCGGGGCAATTGAGGCGCATGGGCCGCATCTCCCGCTGAATACCGACATCATCATCGCGGAAGCCATGGCAACCCGCGCCGCCGCGCTCCTTCACGGTGCCGGCGTGCCAACGGCGATCCTGCCTTCGGTCAGCTACTCGGTGAGCTACGTCGGTGCCTGCTTTCCCGGGACGACCCCCGTCGACGCCGAAACCCTGAGTGATTACCTGTTTCACATCCTGGTGCGTTCCGCGGCGCAAGGTTATCGACTGATCTGCGTGTGCAACGCGCATCTGGAACCGGCACACGTGGATGCCGTCGCCGCCGCGGCTTCCTCAGCGGGCAAGGAATCCCCGGTCCCGATCGTGTTCCCCGATAAGCGGTCAGAACACTGGTCCCGCCGGCTTGGAGATGAGTTCCAGCGCGGATCGAGACACGCAGGGTGGTATGAGACATCGATCGTACTTGCCGCCAGGCCTGAGGTCGTGCGACGCCAATGGCTGGAGGAGCTGCCGCCGAACTGGGTCGATCTCCCCGCGGCGTTACGCGGAGGCGCCCGCGACTTCATCGAAGCCGGTGCGGATCTCGGCTATTTTGGAGATCCGGCATCAGCGACGGCAGAGGATGGCGAACGTCTGATCACGACCCTGGGGGAACTCTTCAGGGATCACGTTCTTGATATGCTGGCACGAGAACGTTAACGAGGGAAGGAGTGACACATGGATCCGAACATTACGTGGTTCGCGCAGTCGTCGTTTCGCATCGAACATGGCGGCCTTTGCGTCTATATCGATCCGTTTCGCATACCGGACGGAGAGAAGCCGGCGGACGTGATTCTGTTGTCTCACGATCACGGAGACCACCTCTCCGCAGACGATATTGCGAAGGTTCGAACGGAATCGACGATCGTTGTGGCGGGCCAGGCCGTCGTCGACAAAATCGACGCGCCGTACACGCAGATCAACGTCGGGGAGGAATGGAGGCACGAAAACCTGACGGTGCGCGCCGTCCCGGCATACACGACCACAAAGCTTCGCGACTCGGGCGAACCCACGCACCCGAAAGAAGCGGGCCACGTCGGGTTCGTCTTCGAGATCAATGATCTGAGTTTCTACTTCCTGGGCGACACGGACGTGATCCCGGAGATGGAGCAGATCGGTCCCGTGGATTACGCGTTCATCCCGGTGAGCGGAACGTTTGTGATGACCGCGGATGAAGCCGCGGAGGCGGCGAAAATCATTCAGCCGAGCGTGGCCATTCCGTGTCATTACGGGGTCGTCGTCGGAAGCGCGGACGACGCAAATCGCTTCGCCGAGCAGGTGCCTGACCAGGTTCGCGTCTGGATCATGGATCCGGTATCTTCCTGACGTCGCTCCAGCGGGCATGAATCGGGTCGGGACGTCACGTTCCGGCCCGAACAGTTAATCGCTCCGAATGACAGCCATTCCGCGAAAATTGAAATTTGTTATCATCGTGCCTGATTTCGTTTCCGGAACGTTCGTACCTGGCCGGGAAAAAGAAAGCCATGCGGTCCTGGATCTACGGTCGATACAGTCGCCGAGCACTGCTAAAGACAGCATCGGCTTTCATTGCCGCCGCACTGGCCGGATGTAACCCACTACGATCGGACGATGATACCGGGAGCCCGGAGTCCGAATCGACAGCGACCCCGGCGTCGACCAATGAACCCCCGCCTCAGCCAACACCAACACCGGAGCTAGCTACACCAACGCCGGAGCCCACGCCGACACCCGAACCACCGGCCCCGGTTACCTTCTACCGCTCTCAGGGCCTGGAACGTGACGACTCTGCATTGCTCAACAAGGTCCTGGCCGGCCTCTCGAGCGCCGTACGGGAGCACGGGCGAGACCTTGAGCCTGCGTCGTCCCCCGGCGAAGCGGACATCGTAATCGATCTTCCTCGTGAAGACAGCGCGACGGACACCATCTGTTACGGCGACGCACTCATTCCAGTGGCTGCGAACCGGCAGTTGATCGACCAGGTTAGTCAGGATGATATCGAACGCCTCTTTCGGGGCGAGATCCAGAACTGGCAACATTTCGGTGGTCGGGACGAACCGGTTGTACCGATCGTCGAGTCGAGCGTGCTCTCGCTACCGGCAGGCTGGATCGCCGATCCGCAGGTACATGATGATCTGCCGCAGATCTCCCGGGACCACCCGGGCATGATCGCGCTCGTTCCGCGTGCCAGCGCCAGTTTTCGGCTCCAGTCCCTGCTCGTTGGCGAAACCGATCCGAACCACGAAGAGCTCACCGGAGAGAACTGGCCGTGGTGGGACGCAGTCTCGGTCGTCACAGCGCCCACGATCGACCAGGACGTGCGACGCGATCTTGAACGGTCGATTGCCGGGCTCAAATCCGCGACAACGATACCCGCCCGCACGATGATCAGCGTTGTGGGCGACGTGATGCTCGGACGGACCCCGCATCGAATCATGGGCGAGCGCAACGACTGGACCGCACCGTTCCCGCTGGTTGCCGATGAACTGCAACGGGGGGATCTCACCGTCGGAAACCTCGAATGCGCGATCACCGATTCGTTCACCCCACCGGCCGATCCCACGACGTTTTCGTTTATGACGTTCTCCAGCGCGGTCGAAGGCCTCGTCTACGCGGGCTTCGACGCATTGTCCGGCGCAAACAACCACGCCATGGACTTCGGGATTGTCGGTGCGAACGACACATCACGGCATCTCCAGAACGCGGGAATCGAGCATTTCGGGACGGGTAACACCCTGGATGAAGCCCGCGAACCGTGCCTGCTCACTCACAACGAAGTCACGTTCGCGATTCTTGGATACGACGCGATCTCAATGCACTATGCCGGGGCGACGCCGACGAGTGGCGGGGTTTCACCCATGGTCGAGGCAAATGTGGTGGAAGACATTGCCAGGGCCCGGGAGCAGGCGGACGTTGTCATACCTTTCTTTCACTGGGGGATCGAGTATACGCTCACGCCCTCCGAAGGCGACCGGCGTATGGCCCACGCAGCCGTGGATGCCGGTGCCGACCTCGTGCTCGGAGGACACCCACACTGGGTGCAGGGCATGGAGATCTATCAGGGAACCGCGATCTTTTATTCGCTCTCGAACTTCGTATTCGACCAGGAGTGGTCGTTCGAGACCAAACAGGGGTTCGTGCTGCATCTGGTTTTCGATGGCGTCAGGTTCGTCGGATTCCGAGTCGTTCCCGTATTGATCGAAGACTTCCACCGCCCTCGCATCGTGGATGACGAGGTACGGACGATCATCCTCGACCGATACTGGGAATCGACGTCGATCGTCGAGCAATCGCCGCTCTGATCCCGTTGCAGAGAGACTCGGGCGAGGACCGGGTATAATCCGCCGGGCAATCAGTCAGGACGGATGCGGGACCGAGGTCCCTGCTCAAATGTGGAACGGAGCGAATCAACGTGGCGAAGCGCATGCGTGGCGGCGAAGTCGCGGTCAGGTCACTCGAAGTGAACGGTGTTGAAACCGTTTTCGGTATTCCTGGCGTCCACACTCTTGAGATCTACGACGCGCTCGTCGATTCGTCCATCCAGCACATCCTGGCCCGCCACGAACAGGGTGCCGGATTCATGGCGGACGGGTACGCCCGGGCGTCCGGCAAACCGGGTGTCGCCATTATCATCACCGGACCGGGGATCACGAACGTCGCGACGCCCATCGGCGAAGCCTACACGGATTCCGTCCCGGTCATGGTGCTCTCCTCAAATGTCGAACGGCGATGGGCAGGCAGGATGCTCGGTCATCTCCACGATCTCTCCGACCAGCTTGGCGTTATGCGAGCAGTCACCAAATGGAACGATCAAGCGCTCCGCGTGGAAGATATCCCCGGTCTGGTCAATACCGCGTTTCACATGATGACGTTCGGCCGCCCACGTCCCACGCACGTCGAAGTACCGATTGATGTGCTCGCGGAGTTCGGCGATGTGGAACCGCGTCCCGCTCCGAAGCTTCCGCCTCCCGTCCCGGATACAAACACGATCTCCCGGGCGCTAGAGGCTATCGACCAGTCAACCCGGCCGGTAATCTACTGCGGCGGCGGCGCAATCGCTGACCAGTCGAGCACGAAGTTTGAGTCCCTCGCCGAACAGCTGGGAGCACCGGTACTGACGTCGGCAATGGGAAAGGGCGCAGTATCGGATCGTCACTCGCTTGCGCTTGGAAACATGTGGGAACGGGGAAACCCGGTCGACGAAATGTTGCGACAGGCCGACCTCGCCATCGTGTTCGGGAGCAAACTCGGCGCACAGGAAACCGATTACCAGCGAATGCCTTTACCTGAATCCATGATTCGCGTGGAGATCGACGAGAGTGAAGTCCTTCGAAACTATACGCCGTCCGTTCCGGTCGTAGCGGACAGTGGTGAGACTGCTACCGCCCTGCTTGATGGTCTCAGGCAACGCGGCATCCACAAGCAGGGCTGGACGGGAGACGACGTCCAGAAGATCCGGGAGGCGTCGATCGATTCCTGCTGGGGAAGTGCGCAGCAGCCCTACGTCGATGCCTTGCGAAACGCCATCCCAGACGATGGAATTCTGGTCAACGACATGACCATGATGGCCTATATCAACTGCCGCCGCTACCCGGTCTACCAGCCCCGGACGTTCTTCTTCCCGTCCGGATACGGAACACTCGGCTATGCGCTCCCGGCGGCGATCGGGGCAAAAGTCGCCTGTCCCGACAAGATCGTTGTGGCGATCATGGGCGACGGCGGGTTCCAGTACACGATGCAGGAACTTGCGACCGCGAAACAGTTCGGCGTTGCGCTGCCGATTGTCATTTTCAACGATTCCACATACACCGCCGTCAAAGAGGAACAGGCCACGGAACACGATCGCCGCTTCATCGGCGTCGACCTGCAGAATCCCGATTTCGTGGCGCTTGCTCGGTCATACGGGATCGACGCCGTGCGAGCACACACTCCCGACGAATTGAGAGTCGCGATCGAATCGGCGGCGGTCAGGTCCGGACCGACGCTCATCGACACTCCGATCGAAATTCACTTCAGTTGACCTTAGACTGATGTTACCGAAAGTCGACAGGCACAGATAACTCCCCTCACGCGCTCCGCATACACGGTCCTCGTAATGAGGGGGTGCGCGGAACGCGCACTCATGGCGCGCGAAGTTGCGGCTCAACCTTCATGATCAGGGTTCACCCGGGAGGAGTTACGTGGGCGCGAGGTGATTACTTGACGGAGCCGGTCTCGCACGACTACACTACCGTCACTTGTTCGATTGTTGGAGTTTCGATGACGCGAATCGGCACCTCTCATCAGAAACTATTCAGCTCGCCGGGGGACCTCTCCGGCGATAGCAT
>SKKR01000031.1 GCA_007123655.1 Thermomicrobiaceae bacterium | reverse complement strand
GCGACAATTACAAACGCCACTATACCGACCAACGTTCCGGCCCGGTACTCCGATTCCAGGGGCGTGAACGTGCTCCCCTGGCTGGAGACCTCGAGATAGCCAAGGCGACGCATTCGTTCAGCGTCGCCGTCCGTCCGATCCGGATCCAGCAGCACCGGATAGATCGTGCAATCGCCTGATTGCAGTGGGATCCCGAGCACCAGGTCCGGGTGCCGGTCCCGATTTCGCAGGGTTCGCGTGACGATGTCAAGTAGTCGACCCATACGCAGGCTTACCTTACTAACTAGATTCTCCGGTAGTTCGGGCTCAACACGGCGACACTGCTCACCACAAGAACCAGGCCGAGACCGGCAAACCCGATCGTAAGCGGGGCACCGACCTGGTCGACGATCCATGAGACCGGCACACTGCCCAGCGGCATCATCGAGAATGACATCATGCCGAGGCTCATGACCCGCCCGTGGTACTCCTGATCCGCGTTCATGATGAGCAGCGTGTTGTTCAACGTCATATAGCCCGAGCCGGCTCCGCCGACGACAAGTATCGCGATCAACGCCAGCACGTAGGACGGACTAAACGCAAAGATCATCAAACTGACGCCGAACGAGATACCCAGCGCGAGTTGAAGGATACCGCGACGCCTGATGTTGCCGGCGGACGCGATCATCAGCGATCCGACAAGCGCTCCGACGCCGTTCACCGCCATAAGCGTCCCCAGGCCGGAGGCTCCGACGTCGAAGACGTCTTCGGCAAAAACCGGCATGATCTGGACATACGGCATGCCCAAAATGATCGGCGCCAGCGCCAGGCCGATGAGAATGCGAAGCACGGGGTGTTGCTTGACGTAACCCAGGCCATCGCGAAGCTGCTGCAGCCCGGAACGTGTGGACGGGTGGGCCGATCCCGGCGGCACCCAGAGCAGGGCCGTGACCGCGATGGCGTACATCGCGCCCATGAACAGAAAAACTCCGCCGGAGCCGATGAACGGGATCGAGATCAGCAGCCCCGCGGCGGCCGGGCCGGCAATGCGGGACATACTCATCCCGGCGTTGTTGAGCGCGACGGCGTTCATCAGATGGTCCCGCGGGACGACTTCCGCGATGTACGCCTGCCGAGCGGGCATGTTGAAGGCAAAGGATGTTCCCTGGACCAGCGCCATGATGAAGAGATGCCAGATCTCGATCCGGTCAGTCAGGATCAGAACACCGACCGCCGTCACCGCGATCCCGACAGCCATCTGACTGGCGAAAATGATGTTCCGCTTTCGGACCCGGTCCGCGACGACCCCGCCGATCAGCGAGAGCGAGAACATCGGGATTCCCATCCCGGCCGCGATGATGCCGAGCACCGCGGCGATGCCGGTCAGGTCATAGGCGACGAAACCGATCGTGACCGTGCCCATCTGCAGGGCGAACATACTGGGGAGCATCCCGAACCAGAGGATCCGGAACTCAGGATTGCCGAGCGCGCTGAACATCTGGCGCCAGCCGGCCCGGACGACGGCCTGCTCGGCAGCGCGTTCCGGGTGATCGGGAGCTGATGGACTTGTTATGGTTCTCGTTCCCTTCGTGGCGAAGTCGTTGCACGCGCAACCAGCTTAGAATAGCAGAACGTCGATCTTGTCGACGCTGGTACCCGGTGGCAAGATTCCGGGAAATCCGAGCGTCGTAGAGAACGAGGTGACGAATGTCCGCGAAGACCGCAAAGGAACGGTTGCACAAGCTGGTTGACGAAGTCACCGAGGAACAGGCCGAAGAACTCGAACTCATGGTGAAGCTGGCGCTGATTCCGGAAGATGACGAGCCCGAGACCGAGGAAGAGCGACGGGCAGTTGAAGAGTCAAAGGCTGCCTATCGCAGGGGCGAGATCGTTTCAGCGGAGGAAATCGAACGGTTCCTGAAGCCTTGACGTCTGGATGGACGTACGAGTTCACGACGAGCGCGAACCGGGAACTGCGCAGGCTCGCCGAAGTAGATCAGCGTCGAGTTGTCGAAGCTGTTCGCAGGATGGTCGATGATCCTTTTTCCGGTGATGTTCGAAAGCTCGCCGGGTCCCGGAACGAGTGGCGGCTGCGGGTTGGAGCGTGGCGAGTTCGCTTTGAGATGATCCCTGACTCGAAAACCGTTGTCGTTCACTCGGTTCGACGTCGACCGGACGCATATCGGGACTGACCGCCCGTATCTGACTTGCCAAGTCGTAGTTCGCCCGGCCCGTTTCTACGCTAATCGGGAGCACACTTTGCAATCAAGGCCAGCGTTCGGATTGCCTGTCGCCAATCTGCAACGCAGCATTCGTTTCTACCGCGACCAGGTCGGGTTGGAGATCGATAACGACACAACGTCTCCCGGAACTGCTCTGCTAACGACACCACGAGGCAATCAGATTCTGGTGGCCGGGCCCGACGCACCACCCTGGGATGACATTCTCGACGACCCGTACACAGTTCATCCTCAGAACGACAAGATCTTCATCAGCGATCCAGAGTTCGACGAGCGTCTGGAACGTCTGTCCGGGATCGACCGCTCGCGGTACGAGCTCATCGAGCGCGAATGGGGAGATCGCATGCTGGAGATCCCTGATCCGGACGGTTACATTCTGGTGCTCTCGTCCATTCGTGAACGATCGCGCGCTGAGATTGTCGAGCTTCTTCGCTGGGGACAGCGCGATCTTCGCCGGCTGAGTGAAGGGCTGAGCGACGCCGAACTGAGTTTGCGGCCCGACGATTCCTCCTGGTCAGTTCGAGAGGTAATCCATCACGTGGCCGACATTGAGATCACCGTTCAGCACATCGTGCGAGTAGCACTGGCCAATTCCGGCATCGAATACCGAAGCAATCCGCCGGATTTGAACCACTATGCCCGGGAACTGCGTTATCAAGAGCGGAACATCGAAACGTCACTCCGGCAAGTCGACGTAATTCGCGACCAATTGATGGAACTCGTCGAGCTGGTTCCAGACGCCTGGGAACGCTCGATTCGCTCCTCAACGGGCACCGAAACGACAGTGGAGAACAACCTGCACATGCTGGCGACGCATACCCTCGAACATCTCGCACAGATCAACGACGTGCGCGTGGCAATTGGTAAGAGCCCGATATCGCTAATCACCGGCGATTGACGAAATGCGTAATTGCACTGCCCCGAAGATCACTGAACCATAAATCCGTCTCACGGGTATCTGGCAGCGGTCATGTTTCTCATGTATACTTGCCGCACGTTTACTCTATACCGGTGGACATCGATAACCAGTGTCGTGGAACGAGCAGTCGTGTCGCTCCGACTGCGCCCAACTCCCGGCAGCGAGGGCCACGTAGAGTGGTCGACTCCAGTCATTAACTGGCAATTGAAATCGGCGCAGTCCTGCGTTCCACGAAAGTGTTCCGGAAGGGGGCACGAGATGGTTCATATCCAGCGCAAGCGGGCTGAAGAGCTCCTGCATCAGGATTACTACCGGCCGCGCGAGCTTGCCGATCTGCTCGGCACCGGCGTCGACTTCATCAACCACGAGGTATCAACCAGGCGGCTCCGAGCACGACGGCTCGGAAGATCGACGATCGATATCCCCAGGGCCGCCGTTCTCGAGTGGCTGACCGCCCGGGAGGCGGCGTTCTACATACCACCGCAAGACCGCCCGCACGTGCACTGAGCCCTTGCGCGGTTTCGGGCATCGGCGTCGAACCCGGTAAAGCCGCGCCACAGACTCAGCCACTGGATCTTTTCCGACGACTTGGAAGAGTCGGGGAACAGAGCCCCAGGGTTCGGAGGACGCCCTCGCTCCCGTCAGCCACGGGCGAAACCCGCGCCACGTTGAACGTTGCACAGACTCCGATTCTGTGCGTTCAAGGCACTCCGCACGGGGCTGCATCTGATACCGCTGCGCGAAATTCAAACCGCGAAGTCTTCGATGGCCCAGCACCTTCGCTAGATGGATCGCTAAACAAGCATTCCCATTGACAAGCGCAATATTTGCGCTTATGATCGATGGTACGTGATCAATCATACGTTTCCATCATTAAAGGAGGTCGGACATGCGCGCGCTCGTGATCGCCCGTCAGAAAATGCCGCCACCTGTCGAAATGCTTCCCGCGCTGGTCCAGGGGTTTCATGCATGGCGAGACAAGTATCGCGACAAACTGGAGAGCTTCTCGTTCTTTGTGTCGAGCACGGGCGGGTTTGCGATACTGAATGCTGAGGACGAAAACGAGGCCTACCAGATTCTCCTGGAGTGGCCGCTGACACCATTCAGTGAGATCGAGGTTCTTCCGTTCGTGGACGGCGATCACGCGCTGTCACGCTGGTCCGCTCAGATGGAGGGGATGGCAGCCGGCGGGTCCTAGTCGTAACGCAACGGAGCAACAGAAATCGAATTCACCGGAACGTCTGAGTTCGCTCAGGCGTTCATGTTTTCGACTGAAAGGATATGAGTGCCCATAGCGCTGTCGAAATCGCTGGCCAGGCAGCCCATGTAGATCTCGTCCCAGAGACGGGCGCCTTCCAGGTGACACTCCCGGCGCCGGCTGAACTCACGAAAGCCCGCCCGCTGAAACGCACCGCGAGCCGAGTAGTTGTATTCGAAGACACTGAGCATGACGTGGCTTAGCCCGAGCGCGTTGAACGCATAGTCCAGCACGAGTCGGGTGGACTCACTGCCATACCCTTTTCCCCGACAGTCCGATTCGCCGATGATGATGGAAAACTCGGCAACCTGCTCGATGTAGTCGATCTCGGTCAGCGATGCGCCGCCGATCGGCCGCCAGCTTCCCAGCTCGTAGACGGTGAAGAACACGTCCTCGACTTCATCGGCGTCCATGATGGAGAACTCGAACTCGACTTCGGTGTCGGAACCATTGCACGATGCGCCGGGAAGATCGTTGTCTTCTCCGTAGTAGCTTAACCAGTCCTGGTATTTGTCGAGTAAGTCCGTATTGAGGGGACCCAGCGCGACGGATTGACCGATCAGGTCAACGTGCGGACGTTCGTGCGGTCGACCGGTCGACAGCTGCGGCGCCAGCCAGGAATCACCTTGCGTTCCGTCGATCCGGTTTTCACTAATTCCCGTGCGAGTTTCGGACTTGAGGTACGGGAAGTAGGTCAACGATGCATCCTTTCCGCTGAACATCCAGCACAGCTATTAACCATACACCGGATTCCGAACCGGTGAGTGCCCCATTCGTCACGATTTCCCGCAACACGGTTAACGCGCATGACCGTGCTCCGTTCCCAGGTCAGGGCAGGCGCAAACCAGCGCAGCGACCGCGGTACAAACGGCGTGCTCATCGATCCCCGTTTCGATTCCCAGCCCGTGGAGCAATCCCAGCAATCGCCCGGTCGCAAGATTTCCCGGGGCTCCAGGGGCGAACGGGCAGCCACCCAGGCCTCCCGCCGCGGCATCGAAGATTGTGATGCCGTAGTCCAGTCCTATCATCACGTTGGCGGTCGCAAGCCCGCCGGTGTCGTGCAGATGAAGTGCAAGCTGATCGAAAGGCAACCGGTCTCGTGCCACGTCGAGCAACGCGGCGAGCCGCACCGGCGTCGCCTCACCGATCGTGTCGGCGAGCGCGACTTCGTGGCATCCGAGATTGAACAGGCGTTCCGCGACGCGGACCGTCGCTTCCGGATCAACTGTTCCAGAGTAGGGGCAATCCGTGGCCGTGGAAACGTACCCGCGTATCCAGACACCATCCTGGCGCGCCCGTGAAACGACCGGAGCGAACCGGGCAAAGGTTTCATCGATCGATGCACGAACGTTCTTCTGGCTGAATGTCTCGGACGCCGCGGTGAACAGTGCGATCGATTCGCACCCTGCTTCTCGCGCGCGCTCGTACCCGTGCTCGTTTGGAACGAGAACCGGAAATCGGACGCCGGGACGTCGTTCGATGGACTGCATGACGTCACTCGCGTCCGCGAGCTGCGGCACAGCGCGGGGACTGACGAAGCTTGTCGCCTCGATGGTGTCGAACCCGGCGGAGCTGAGGGCATTGATGAAGGAAATCTTGGTGGTGGTCGTCACGCTGGATGATTCGTTTTGAAGCCCGTCGCGTGGACCGACCTCAACCACCCGCACTCGCGCCGGTACGGAATTAAGAAATGTCACCCGAGCGTTTTCCCCTACGACCTGCCAGTAACGACTTCGCGCTGGATGGTTACCGGTCATCCCCCTGAATCGCTTGGGATATGTAACAGCGTACCAGAAATTATCCGCATTGCCTAGCCCCGTGCCGCCGTCAGTTTACCGCGACCTGCCTGGCGCCGACGCCGTGCCGGTCAGGCTGCCGCAACTGCTCCCGGTCGTGAAGCGAATAGATACGATTGGACTGATTCCAGGCCATATAGTGCTGCCCGATGTTCCCCATTTCGACCTGCCAGTCATCCGGGTTATCCGGGGTATAGGTCAGGCAACGTCGCTCGAAGCACTGGACCAGCACGTCCTGTAACTGGCCATCCACCGGAACACGGACCCACGCCGGTTCGGTAATCGGCAAGCCGACCAGCGCGTATCGAGGCTCGAAAAGTCGAGTCTCAACAGTTGTTCCACGCTCGATAACCGGTCCGAACTGGTCCAGATAGTCGTCGAATACCGCTGCAATCCCGTGACCAGTGGCGGAATCTGACTCAACGAGTTCGACGTCGTGCCGGGCAAGGCGGGTCTGGAACGTTGACCGCGCACCGGCATCCAGGTGCAGCGTGATCACGTCCCCTGGATCGTGGAAGCTCGAGTCCACGAGCGTCGCCAGGTCGGCATAGGTCGGACCCCCTCCGTCGGGGTCCCCGGCAACCGGTTCGCGCGCCGGTCCCCGGTACAGGGAGGTGGTATCTCCGGTCTGACGGCGGCCGGTAATCAACTCCCGCGCCAGGTGACCGCCGGTGATGTACCAGCCGGAGGTGACGTCTGCCTCCGGGTCATTGATCTCCATCCGTCCCTTGTCGAAGTACTGGATCCGCCTCTGCCCATCGACGGCGTTCCGATACGGCTCCTTGCGGACGGTGCTGACCGGCTCCGGCCCCCAGAGCCAGGATCGCTCCACCGAGCCGTTCTGGACCGGACCGTCCGTGCGCAGTCTCCACCAGTCGAACGCGTACGCAGCGCGCTCATCAGTCGTCGCCGGCAATGGAACCGTCCAGCCGTGATCGAGTAGCTCGATCGCGTCCGGGTACCAGCGCTCGAACGTGGATCCCAGGAGTACGACGATCAGCGTCCGGCCGTCCCGCTCCACGACTTGAATCAGGCAGAGCCCGGCATCGGTGGTCCACCCGGTCTTGCCGCCGAGCACGCCATCGTAGACAGTGGGAAGCTGATTGGTGTGTTCGAAGGTCATCCCTTCCCCGGAGAACGATTCGGCGCCGAACGCCGCCTTCAGGACCGGTTCGTCGAGGACCGCACGGGTCAGGCGGGCCAGGTCCCGCGCGCTCGAGTAGTGACCGTCTTCGTCAAGGCCGTGCGGGTTACGAAACTGCGTGTTGTCCATCCCCAGTTCGTCGGCCCGGAGGTTCATCATCGCAGTGAACCGGACCCTGGCCGCGCGGCTCTCCCGGTCCGGGCTCCCGCCGGCCGACCGGGCCAGGGCAGCCGCGGCATCGTTTCCACTGCGCATCATGAGTCCGTAGAGGAGCGTGCGAACCGCGTATTCGTCTCCCTCCTCAACCCAGATTGAGGCTTCACCGACGAGATCTTCCGCAACGATCGTGACCGTCTGTTCCATTGAGAGCCGCTCCACGACGAGCAGGCCAGTCATTAGCTTCGTCAGACTTGCCATGGGAACGCGCTGGTTCATGCGCTCGTCGTCGAGCACGAGGTTGTTCTCCACATCGTAGACGACCCAGTTGGGGGCCAGGACCTGAGCTGTGGCGATTTCTGAAGTGGAGAGCGTTGACAGGACCAGCAGTCCCACGAGAACAAAGGTAATCAAATGTTTCAAAGCGCTACTCACATCAGTTCTCGAGGTCCATTTACCTGCCAGGGAATCCTACCTCGTTAACGAATGGACTGGTTCCGCGAATGAATCTTACTGCTTCGAGTAACCGGTATAGAATCCAGGGTACGCTGTGACACATGTGAGAGGAGCGCCGTTGCATGGCCTCCGCGGCCGAGATCCTCTTGAAGTTATGGCAGGGCTCGGGAACGCGACTAACTGACCGGCTTGCCGGGGTCAGCGACACTGAGTTCTTCTGGGAGCCAGTGCCCGGGTGTTGGACCCTGCGAACCCAGCCAGGGTTGGAAGGCAGGTTGAACATCGATTACGAGTTGCCCGAGCCGTTACCGACACCGTTCACGACGATCGCCTGGAGACTGGCTCATCTGGCCAATGGAAACTGGGTCTATTGGGAACATGCTTTCGGGTCTGGTGAGTTGACGTTTCCGGATCTGGACGTACCCGGAACCGCGGCGGGGGTAACTGAGTACTGGTGGCGGAGTCGAGAGCCAGTTAGCGTCTGGCTCCAACATGCCTCAGACGCGGACCTGGATCAGTTGCGAGGGAGCCACATCGGCGATCCGATTCCCGCTGCGGAAGTGGTGATGATTCTGATAAACGAAGAGATACATCACGGCGCTGAGATCGGTGTCCTCCGGGATCTGTGGCGTTGTTCAACAGTGAACTCTCCCTTCGATTCACCCTGCTGAAAGCGTTGAACCGTTGGTTGTGAATTGCCCTTGACACGCTGGCCGAATGCGGGTATTATCTGGAGTCGCCGGTCGAAACGAACCGGCCCGGTCGAGTGCCGGCGGGGCTGAAATTCGGTCCCGGGACCCGGAAGCGGGATCTTGACAAAGACGACGTTTTCGGGTAATATACTAAGGCTAACGCTTCTACGGGCTCATGCCCGGATGAAGTACGAGCCAAACGGCAACATCGGGAGGAGCAGGCACGACCGAAGACGCTAGCTGCGAAAGCTCAGCTCTTGTGCCGCCCGCCACAACACGGCGGGTTTTCTGCTCCCTGAAAACAGCACCTTGACAACTGAAGTGTAGTTCGTACAGCCAGAAATCCTGACGATTCCTTTGGTT